>PKWO01000576.1 GCA_003132085.1 Oxalobacteraceae bacterium
GCCGGTGCGCGAATCGGACCAGGTGCGTTGTTGGGGGCAATCGACCAACAAGGCGGACAACCCTTACATGGTGGACCAAATGCAATGCGCGATGGAGTCGGCCGTCTACGTTTCCGAGCAATTGCAGACCGGCCAGGTATCGATGCGGCATCAATTGATGCGCAGCGCTGGGCTGGGCGCCTTGCGCTTTTCGCAGTTGGCAAGCAATTCGTTCAAGAATGAGCGATTCGGCAGCAGTAGGGATCAACGCCTTACCGGCCCGGTCTGTACCGAGCAATTCGTGAACAATCAAAAGCTGCCGCTGCGCGCGGTGCTGTGCGTGCGCGCGTACCGCAAATTCGCCGGGCTATATGATTTCTCATTGCTGATCGCCAGTGCCGACCAACCCCTGATGAGCCTGCAAAGCCGGCTCAACGCCCGCGGCGTTTCCTACGAAAACGGCTTGCGAATCACGCAGGTCTTCCTCAATTCAATCAGCCGGGGGAAGCCGCCATGAGCGCGCGCTGGTTTGTCGAAGTGCTGGCGCGCAATGGCGAAGTGCGCCGGCGGCACCGGGTCGATGCGTTGCCGCTACACATCGGACGCGGTTACGACAACGATTTTATCCTGGACGATCCGCACGCGGCGGCACGCCACGCGGTAGTCGAACTGAATGAAGACGGTGTATTGACGCTGCGCGATCTGGGCAGCAGGAATGGCACTTTCAGCCGGGGCCAACGGCGCGACCACGTGGCGCTGGACGGCAACGCCGTTTTCCGGCTCGGGCACACCAATCTCAGAATACGCGCCGCCGATTTCCCGGTCGACGACGAGCTGACCGACACCACCATCCACAGCTGGGGNNCTCTGCTATCGATATCGAGCACCTGGCTGCAGGACACTGAAAAATTCCAGACGATTCACTATGTGCTGGCAATCGCTTACTTGCTTGGCGGCGCGCTTATCTGGAGCAGTTTCTGGGCCTTCGCCAATCGGCTATTCGGCGGCCATGCGCGCTTCGGCCGTCATCTGTTCATCGTGGCTTCCGGGCTGCTGGGAATGCAAGCGTGGGCGGCGGCGAGCAGCGTGGCCGCCTATGCGTTCTCACTGGGTGTATTGACGCGTTACGGCGCGATGGTATCGATCGCCATCGGGACCTGGATGGTATTTTTTCACCTGTGCACGATCAACCCGCACCGCGCGCCACGCTTTGCCGCCGCCAGCGTGGCGTTGACGCTGCTGGCGGCGGCCGTCATGTCGATGAACAATTACCAGAGCACCGGGCATGCGGCCAGCGAGTTGTATATGCATGTGCTGCTGCCGCCCGCCATCCGCGTCAGCGCGGACCAACCGGTCGCGCAATTCATGCGCGACGCGGCCGCACTGAAAGCCAAAGTCGACGCCGAACGCGGCAAATCAGTGAATGGCGAAGCGCTCGATGCCGACGATGTGAACTAAACCGAACTTATTCCAGCCTCAATCATCCACAGGCAAACCGCTGGCGCCATTCTGTTTGGATATCTTCCAACGTTTCATGTTTTCGAAATCGAACTTGATGTTATACCGGGCATTGGCGTCCACCTCCAGCAGGAACAGGCATTGATCCTTGCCCAGCAATCCACGCAGCTTTTCGCCGTTTTTTTGCATGCTGCTGGGAGCATCAAGGAATTCAACTTCCGAACCGGCAACCTGAACTCCGTTCGTACGGCACCAGGAACTTTCGCCTTCGAATCGATAAAATGCCCTCTCCCATGCCGGATCGCTCTGCGCATTATCGCAACATCGCATCAAGTCTCCCGCAAGTTCCATTACCACCGCCGAGGTTTCTTCATTCATTTAGTCCAATGCCTCCTCATATAAATTTGCCCTGGTTCATTGCGAAAAACCTGTTTGAATCGATCTACCTGTCGGCCTTCTTCGCCTGTCACGCGAAATTCGATCGCCACTGATCCAGGCCGGCCATTTGCATCAAAATCACCTAATACATGGTTGAATACTACACGATTTCCATCGTCGATATACCGCCTAAAATCGTTCTCCATTGCCAGATACGCGGACCGATTGAAGTTTTTGGCTTGAGAAAACATATTTCTCAAGCCCTGGTTGCCAACGAAGCTGAACGCTACAAGATGACCTCCATCGTCGCCCTGATCGTCTTTGGCGACCTCCCGCTGCATCGATTTTTCCGCGGAGGTTCGCTTTGCTTCTACCGCGTAGGCCGTCAGGACGCCCCAGCTCGACAACGGCTCGCCGGCGGCATTGAGCAGCCATGAGACGATATTTCCGCCAATTTCGACGAACTCAATCTTTGCGCCAGGCACCTTGGCGCAATAGGCAAGGGCAGCCTCTTGCGCCGAGCGCCAGACTGAATCGTTCGGTTCGACCGATGCAGAATCGTTTCCATTGCCGCGCTTGGAGCCGTCGTCCTGCTTGTCTGCGAAAACAGCATCGCCAGCACCAGAAACAGAAAGGCCACCGCTTAGGGTGGCCTTTTCAGGATTGCTTGGACCGGCGGATCGTCGGCCCGTCATCGTCGTATCGGGCGGATGTTCCGGCGGCTCGCTGCGCGCAGCGTCGCTCCGCCTGTCGGCGTTTCCGGAATCGGCCAGCGATTGAGCGCGAATGTCGTCTGACGGCGAAATCCGCGACGCGCGTGGGCCGTCGTCCTCGACTGCATTTGACAGCCCCCTGGCCGCGCATTTCCGGTCGATGTGGCTGCGCAGTATCCGCACCGCCTCGTCGCGCATCCGATCCACATTGCGGACGAAGTGATCCGTTTCATACGGCGGCCGGCTGATTTGGCGCAGTTTGGCGAGAAAATTTTTCAGGTAGTCGAGCAGTTTTTGCATCAACGAGGGATCGCTGATCCTGGCAAGCACGCGATCCCAAAATGCGGATTCGCCAAACCGGTTTCCCATCAGGTCGGCCGCAATTTCTTCCCATTGCTTGTGCTCCGGCAGCGTCGGCTGATTGACGTAATGCTTGGCCCTGCGATAATTCTCCGGCGTCACCTCTTTTTTAATCGACTTGATAAATTCGTTCTTCAGATCATCCGGCATCCGGTGCAGAAATTCGTGCCCGACCAAATATTGCCAGCCGACAGACCCGGACACGGCATTGATGAAAATGGTATCCGGGTAATCCGCAGAGGTGATGCCCTCGACACCTGCGCTCGTCCATTCCTGCCGGAAAAAGTGCACCTCGGTGTCCAGCCTTTGCCCAAGCCACTGGATAGCGCGCGCGTGCTCTCTGCTGATCATGCCGCCTTTTTTAGCGCTGCTTTCATTCCCCAGGGACGCCGGATCGACCCACGACACCACGCCTTCGCTCGGCGTGAAGTCCATGTCATCGAGCATTGCCTGAGGCGAAACGCCGACCGCCCGGCGGGATTCGTCGTGCACGCGATCCAGTAGGATTTCGGCATATAGCGCGCGATCGCTCTCTGCATTGCTCGGGTCGCGGATGAACTCTTCTGCGTCCTTCAGGTCGCCTCGGTCCGTGGGGTCACGGGTATTGCGGTACGTTTGCCACTCCGGCGTCGCCATGATTCGCAGCGCCTTACGGATGGCCTCGCGCGGCGCCGATTTTGCCGACTCAGGCGCAGGGCGCGAGGACGCCGCTTGCGTCTCACTCGGCTTGCCGCGCGCTGCGCCATTCATGGTCTTGCGCAGGCTCGCCGCGACGAGGTCGGCGACATCCCGCGCATTGAAATTGCGCAGCCCCATCTTGTTCAAGAACAGCTTGATCGCAATCGTGATCCTGCTCCATAGCGACGTGGCGCGGCCCGCCGCGGTTTCGCCCAGCTTGGCAACCACCTCCTTCACGAACGCTTCCGAACCTTCCGGATAATCGTACGAGCGTTTGACCGCAGCCCATATCTCCGACACCAGCCGGTTGCCGGTGCGTTTCATCACCGCGACATCGCGCAGGAGCTTGGCGTAGGCATCGTCGCCCATCATCCTTTGCAAGCCGTGGTGCTCGCCGATTTCATGGATCACGTCGCGCACGATCTGGCTGCGCGATTGGTTGTCGGCGATGACGTAGCCGGTTCCCTTCCAGTACACGCCGCCCTCGCTGCCGTCCATGCCGGCGCGCGCGCCTGCAGGAAGATCATCGAACGATTGGACTATCTTGAGAATCCCGCTGTCTCGCAGATTCAGGAAACCCTTGCCGAACTTGGCGCGCAGGATATTTGAGGCGCCAGAAATGGAAAGACCGGCGCTTGGCCGGTCTTGTCTTGATGCTGCCGAATCGTCATCCGGTTTTCTCGATGACTGCTCTAGTCGATCACCTTGGCGTTCGGCTAGCCGATCTTGATTATTCCCGATCCCTTGGGCAGATTCGACCGGTGCGCTACTTTGATCTAGAGAAAGTCTTTCGCGCGGAAAATCTTGACGCCCGGATATGCCTTTTGCAAATACTCGAAGTTGACTTTCCGCTGTTGCTTCAACTGCTCTAGCTGCTCTAGCTCTGAGCTCGTCAGCATTCTTGAAGCCGATGAGGTAGCGGGCTTCATTGTCTGTGAGGGCACTTGGTTCGATGCCGAAACGGTTTCTGATTTCATCGCCGTACCGCCTTTCCAATTCGTTGATAACGTACTTGCCCGGTAGCATTTTAGCAGAACGACCGGCATTTACCAGCGTTACGAACCCGACAACCTTGCCGCCCTTTGACTGAATGTAATTCGACATCTCAGCCAGAGTGCCGCCCATCGTTGTTACATCGTCCGTCAGCACATATCGCCCGCCAGGCGCCACGTCGCCGTAAAATTGCGGCTTGGAAACTAGCCTTTCCATCGCATCAGCGCCAGTATGGTGCGCACTGTCCACTTGATAAATATCATCCGCTGCACTGCCGCCAGTTTCTTTTGCATAGTGCATAGCCAGCGCATCCGGAATAGCATTGCGGCCTGATTGTTCCGCCGCCATCGGCGAGGCGTAAATTGCATCGGAACCAAATCTCTGCTTTGCTGCTTCAATGCTATCCGGCTTCACCATATCGCGCACAAGTTGAATCGCCGCCTGGACGTTCCCCGCCTTCGCGGCTCTGTAATGTGGATTGGCCTTGATGTCTGCGTCAGTTGCATAAGAACTGATTGGCATCCCCGCTTCTTTGGGAATTCCAAACTGGCGTATATTTACCCTTGCGTCACTCCCGTCTGTCGCCGATCCGCGATCCTTCCCCGCCTCATCCATGGTCTTGCGCAGGCTTGCCGTGACAAGGTCCGCGACATCCCGCTCATTGAAATTGCGCAACCNNAGCTTGATCGCAATCGTGATCCGGCTCCATAGCGACGTGGCGCGGCCCGCCGCGGTTTCGCCCAGCTTGGCAACCACCTCCTTCATGAACGCTTCCGAACCTTCCGGATAATCGTACGAGCGTTTGACCGCAGCCCATATCTCCGACACCAGCCGGTTGCCGGTGCGTTTCATCACGGCGACATCGCGCAGCAGCTTGGCGTAGGCATCGTCGCCCATCATCCTTTGCAAGCCGTGGTGCTCGCCGATTTCATGGATCACATCGCGCACGATCTGGCTGCGCGATTGGTTGTCGGCAATGAGGTAGCCGGTTCCCTTCCAGTACACGCCGCCCTCGCTGCCGTCCATGCCGGCGCGCGCGCCTGCCGGAAGATCATTGAACGATTGGACGATCTTGAGAATCCCGCTGTCTCGCAGATTCAGGAAACCCTTGCCGAACTTGGCGTGCAGGATGTTTGAGGCGCCAGAAACGGAAAGACCGGCGCTTGGCCGGTCTTCGCTGATAGATTTGCGGATTTGCGGCGAATCTACTATATTTGTCGTTGCATCCTCCGGAAGCGCTCTGGAGGTAGGACGAAGGGGCTTCGCCATTGACGGAGCATTAGTCGTCCGGGGATACTTACTCATACCCTGACGCGAAGCAATCGGGCCATCGACGATGCCGCCCTGCCCCGACCACCCATCTTCAGGATTTTTCCCGAGCCGCAGGTTTTCTGCGCCGGCCTCCTGGCGAGCGGCAATATCGCGATGGACTTGCGCCAGCCGTTCAGCGGCGGCCATGCGCTCCGCGACGGTGCGCGCCTCCTGCCTTTGTCGTTGGGCATCCGCTAAGGCTGCGTCGCCATCGCGGTCTGCATCGGATGCGCCAGCAGGTTTGGATTCAACCGGCGTTTCAGTTTCATCAGAACTGCCTTTCGGCATCGCATCGATACTTTCGCCATCGACCGCATGAGCGCCAGTTTCCTGGCCTAGTCTGTTGCGCTCATAGTTTATATCCCTTTCACCAAATCCGGTTGAACGGGCGCCTGCCTCAGTATCGACAGGCTGGCCAGGTAGATCGTTAAGGTCAGCGCCGATGCGCAGCTGCTGCGCATCGGCGTGACGTGCAACAGCCGCATCGTCCGTGACGTCCAGAGATTGCGCGTTGATGGCCTGCGTCTTGTCCAGATTGACGCCGTAGCCGCGCGCCAGCAGATCCGGATCATGGAGATTCGAGGCGAGGAAATTACGCTCTGCCTGTTCTGCATCGGAAAGGATTTGCGGCTGCTCGCCGGGAATCGCCACCGGCTTGCCGTCATGCATGGCGACAGTGTTCTCCGTGCCAACCGCTTTCCGGTCGAGCTCGGCCAGACGCGCCTGCGCGCCATTGGTCAGTTGATCCGGCGTCAGGGTCGGCGGTTGCGCGTTGTCGGACGTTGCCTCGGTTGGCGATGCGGGCGGTTTTACAGCGTAGCCAAGCACTTTGTCATTCCCGGCGCTCGCATCGAACGTCTTGGAAGTGACCGGGATGACGCTTGCATCGTCTATGGCGTTCGCATCGATGAACGCGTTCGCCGCGTCCGCCGACGAGAACAAGGACCCGTTTTTGTGCGCCAACGCCGCGGAGCCATCGGCAAATACGGTGGGCGCTACCGGCAATGCGTTTCGGTTCGCGAACTCCATCGCCGCGTGCGGGACGGCCATCAGCGCGCCGGTCAGCAGGTCGGCGGCGGTTGGCATCGGCTCGTATTTCTTGCCTGCGCTTTCCCCGGTAAATTGGTCGGCGGCCCAGTCGAGGAGTGTTCCGGCCGGTTTGAAGGCGGCCATCGTGGCGGCGCCTTGCGCGGACCGCGCAACCACCTGCCTAAGCGTATCCGCGGCTGCCGGGACGAACGCGCCGCCGATAACGGGGATTTTTGGCAGTAACGCATTTCCGGCACGGCCGATGTATTCACCGAGAATGGAATTGAGCACCGCTTGACTGCCTGCTTTCAATTGCGCGTTGGCTAAACTGCTTCCGCTATCAATCGCACCTTTACCGGCATCCCATCCGCCTTGCGCCGCAAACGCAGGTAGCGCCACCTCCGGTGCAACCAACGATGCGGCGATTGCCGGGGCCATGTGGGCGAGGCTCTGGGCCACTTGCCCCAACGTCGTCTGCGCTTGATAGCTAGGGCTCGCGGTCTCGGCGCGCTGGTCGCGTTGGAATGCGTCGACAATACTTCGATCTATTGCGTCGTTCGCGCTATCGGAAAGAACGCCAACCTGGTTCAAGCGGCCGGCCGCCGCACCGACCAGCGAACGCCCAAGCTCCCCGGCACTTACGCCAAGCCGTCCGAATTCAGCCGGCACCGCCTTGCCGGCATCGGTCAACGCGTTCATTGCAGACGCGATGATGCCATCGCCGGCAGTCTTCTGCGAAGTCAGGAATCCAACGATCTCCGACGGCGAGTAGCCGGCTCGTTGCGCGCCGGCTGCGTCAAATCCGGCAGCATCTGGGTTGGCAGCAAGGAAATCGCTTATCTCATCGTCCGAGTACCCGGCACCTTTTGCGCCAGCAACGTCGAATGCCATTATTTTGTGCTCCCGAAGCTCGCAAGGGGCGGTCGCGGTTGCGGCCTTTCAAGCAACACATCCGCTATCTGCTGCTTGGTGAACAGCGCCGGGTGCGCGTCCATGTAGGCGATTTTCTGCAACACTGGAGACGCCGAACTACCGCTTCTGGCATAATTCGCCGCCGTCGCCGCCATCTGTTTGTCTTGATTTGCCGATGTCGCTGCAATTTGATTCTGCTGGAGCTGCGCCGCGGCGACTTGAGATTGAAGCTGCATCGCCTCCATGCGCTTATTCGCCGCGTCCTGTATTGCGCCCTGCAAAATGCCTTGCGGCCCAAGATCGGCGGTATTTTTCGCCGCCGCGAGGTAAGCCGCCGTCTGCTGATCCGAAGTGGGAGCATATTGCCGCACATCGGCAGCCGATAAGTCGGACATTGCCGGCGTGACGGTCGGCGTGCCGGCTGCGGCTGTGCCGTCGGGATTGACTTTCGCGTCTACCGGCACCCAGTCGTAGTCGGGATCGGCTTGGGCGTTCTGTATCGTCGCTTGCTGAAGCGCCGGAGCCATCCCAGCTTGAATGCGCGCAGCCATCTGTTCGCGCTCGGCGTCGGCGGCCGCGTTCTTTTGATATAGCATGCCAATTGCGTTTTTGTTCTCAAGATTTGCGGCGGATGTATGTTTCAACACGTCCAAGTCAGACTGCTGTTGCGCCAACGCTTGGGTATCCCACAATTTCTGATTTTGCTGAGCAACGGCCTGCCCCGCATCGCCCAAGCCGCCCATCGCCCCCATGATGATTCCAACGCCCATTATCGCGCTCCCATTGCGTTGCCTACTATGCCGCCGGCCGCCGGCGCTACCGGCAGCTGTTGGGTACCTTGTTGGGTACCTTGTTGGGTACCTTGCTGCGCGCCTGCCTGGCGTGTGTGCGCGTGGTGCATGCCTTGGGCGATGACCTCGTGCATTTTGTGCCGCGATATGCCGAGCAACTGCAGCACGAAAGCAGCGACGTCCTGCGTGGCCTGCGCGAGCAACTGCGGCGTAATCTGCGCCCCGGATGCCTTGGATAAGTAATCCAGTCCATCGCACATGAAAATCATTGCGGCGGGGACCATGATCGCGACCGGCATCGTGCCCCGGCTTTGCTTGTATAGCACGCCCACCAGCTTCGCCGCGCCTTCGGCGACGTTTTGCGCGGGGTCGCCCGGCTTGGTCAGCTGTTGAAGCATCATCTGGTGCGACTGCGGCGAATACATGATCGTCAAGCCAGCCATGACCGTGCGCCGGAACGCCATTTGCATCGCTTGCGGAACCCTGGCCTGCACCGCTTGCGCGGTCTGCTGCAGCAGCGGATTAACTGTTTTTCCAAGCATGCTCAGCTCCTGGTCGTGTTATTTGCATTCTTGCGCGCGGTGTTGATGATGCCGCCCGAGGCTACCTGTGAATTGGCATTCGCTTGCTTTTGCCGGTTGATGGCGAGCTGGCCCAGCCCAAGTTGATACTGGCGGTTGGCCTCGTATGCCCTACCGGCACCTGACAGCATGCCGGAACCAAGTTGCCCGAACATGTTTGCCATATGCGGGTTTGACTCGACCCAGCTTGTCACGCCATCGAAGAAGCCATTTCCAGGAACCTTATTAGCCGCTTGCCCAACCTGCGCGGTGCTGCCATCCGCGCCAGCATAAGTCCCGGTTGCATCGTTGAACGAGTTACCTGAAACGCCAGGTTGGTTGACGCCGGGTATCAGCGTGCCGGGCGCCGTCAAGTTCGCGTTAGCCGCCTCTATCGTCGCGGTTGGCTGGTTATCCAGCGCAAATGCGGAGTTCCCGGCGAGCGACGAATTGCCGGATGGAATAGTGCTTGCGGCGCCTTGACCAGCAGGCGTGCCAGTTGCAGCGGTTGGCGTAGCGGCCTGCGCAGAAGGATTTGCCATGCCGTTGTAGGCCGACGCATCGGACGGCGACATAGAGGCGGGCGGTGAAATCGGCAATCCAGGCACCGACAAGCTTGGATCAGTGCCGGTGCCGGCGCCATACGCCGTGTCGTTGTAAGACCCGAACCCCGGTTGATAATTCTCTGTGGACGGAAAATCCGCCATCGCCGCGCTTGCCGGTGTTTCGCCGGGCGATAGTCCAACGTAATTTCCCGTAAGCAACCCATTTGCGGGATCGGCATTCGCCGCATCTGCACCGGTTCCGGTAATTCCCGTTCCATCAAGCGAACTATTCAAATTTTGTAGATTTTGCGTTTCGGCCGCAGATTGATCCGGGCCGCTGATCCATGCGTTATTTGCCGCAGCGTCCGTCGTGTCTGCGGCAACGGCGGTAGCGGCGGCATCGGCGCCCGCGCTCATCGCGCGGCTTGCCAATGCACCCACACCACCCGCCAGGCCCATCACGCCGCCCACTTTCGTCAGCGTTGAATTCCCGGTAACCGCCCCGACCACAGACATGGCGGTGCCAACTTCGCCCACGGCGGCGGCCACGGTAGCAAAATCGGCCGCCCCATTAACTACCGCAGCAACAGCAGTAAAAGCCATCTCATCCCCTTATAATATTTTTCCAACCATCACTTCTTCATCGGCATAGCCGAGCCGATGCAGAATGGGGCGAAAATCCTTTGAACATTTAACGTGCCAGGTGATCTTGTCGACCCCTTGCGCCTTTAATTGCTGTTCGGAAAACCTGATCAGCTTGATGCCGGCCGACCCCTTGCGATAGTCCGGATGCAGGAAAAGAACGTCATTCGATGCGACCAGCGTGTCCGCATAGTGAATGTGATTCTGTAAAAAAAACGCGCTGTAACCGACCAGCTTTCCCACCTGAGCGCCATAGGGCGGGAGTGTTTCCTCGTCGTCGCGTGCGGTGAACAGGGCGATGGAGCCCTGCTTCTCCAGCGCCGCGTAACGCTCCCAAACCGGATCAAGCGCAATCCGGTCCTTATGCAGTGTCAATTCCTGATAGTGCAGCTTGAGAAGCGGCGCAGCGTCTTCCATGAAATCGAACAGGATTTCGCGCCGAAACAAGATCATGGATTTGCGTTTGCCGGGGAATTCGGATTGGTTGCCGCCGCGCCGGTGGCAGGATCGATCTCGTTGAACTGAAGCTGGCTTGACATATCTGGAATGCCGGCGCTTTGATCCAAAATGCTGACCGCGTTCTTGTAGGCGTTGAACGCAGCCAGGTCCGTTTGGTACTTCGACGTCGCATCCATGTTCATGCTGGCGTTGTTCGTCAACGCANNACGCATTCTGGTATGCCGCCGCCAACTGCTGCGTATTCGATGCACCCTGAATATTTGCGGTATTGGTCGCGTTGAGTTGTGCGATCGCTTTGCTCGACGCTGCCGTCGCTGCCGTGTTCGCCACCGATGTCGCATTGCTGGCCGCGTTGGTCGCTATGCTGGTTTGCGCCGCGAGTTGCGCGTTCGTCAGCGCGGTTTGATTGCTTAGCTGCTCACCGGTCAAGGTGTTGGCGGCGCCGGCGTTGTACTGGCTGGCGGCATTACCTGCGTTCTGATTGTCAACCGCAAACGTATTGGCAGCCGCCGCATTCACGCCTGCCGCATTGTTATATACACCCGCATCTTGTTCGGCAATCGGTATCGCGGCGCTATAGGCCGCGTTGTCGCCGGCTGTGATCGCCATGCTGGAGTTAAGCAAACCGTTCGCGTTAGCCTGTTGCAATGCACCGGTGCGCGCCTGCATGATAATCGGGTTGTTCTGGTCCATGATGTTTTGCAACTGACCTTGAACCGTCTGATTCGGCGCTATATTCAACTGTGTCGGCGTTCCCAGCAAGTTAGCGCTATACGTTGCCGGAACGGTCGCGATGCCGGCAGGTATTGCGCTTTTTGAATGGTCCGACCCATATTCAGCGGAACCTAGTATCGATTGCTGAACCTGGTCGATTGTTGCGCCATTGTTCATCGCATTCGCCCAATATGCCTCACCGGCTGCATCCGGCGCTCTCCCGAGGTCGGTCTGATAAAGTTGAGATAGCTCACTATTTTGCGTTGCCGTCGGCGTGACACTGGCGTAATCAGTTGATTTGGCAGCCGGCGCTACGCCGTTTGTGGCGGTCGGCGTTGCCATTGGCGCTGCCGNNCCGGCGCTGGTTGCATCTTTCTGCGATACCCTGGGTGGCGTCGTCACGGCGCTTGAGATAATCCCGCCGGTCGAGGGCGTTGCGCCGGATAGCGTGGATGTCGCGGCAGTCGGCACGGAGGCAGGTGGTGGTGCCGCCGCCGCGTTCAACTGGTTCAGGTACGACGCGGCGCTGCCGACGGCGTCTGTTGTGCCCTGCGGCATCCATTCGCCGACCGATGGGGCTGCCGTGATATTGCCGGCAGTCGACGTTGCGTCTGCAGACGCGTTTGTCGCGGCAACCGGATTCGTGTTAGCGGCGGTATTAGCTGTCGCTGCGTTCGGGTCAGTCATCGCGCCGCTGATAATTCCTGTAGTTGAGCTTGTCGCTGCCGCCATCATTTATCCTGTTGTTCGTTGGAGAGTTTCGAGCAGACTACGATCCGGTTATCTGCGCCGCTCGACATAGCCGACCGGATGCCGCGACGGGTCCGCCTTCGTGAAAATCCCGGATTGCGCTATCGCGCCACTCGCAGATGAACTATGCCGACGGATAGAGATTCTTGACGCCGCGCCGGTACAACGCAACTTTGTGATAGTCGAGCGGCAAAATATTCTCGATCCCTCCCGGCATTTCGTCCAGCGCGATATACTTGGCAATCGGCGTCCAGGGTTCACACGGCAATGTCAATGCCACTTCAGGCACCGGGTCCATGCCATTGCGGTATGCGTAAGTATTGCGTACCCAACCACGGATCATCTCGGCAAGCGGGCTGTAACTCACGCGGGGCGGCGCGAATAAGCAAAGCTGATTGACCGGTATCGCCGCAAAGGCACACAGACCAGCCAGGATCGCCGCATGAGCGCATCCGAGAGAGTGGCCCTGTATTGCAACGTCGCCGATCAGCAAAGGCTTCAGCGTCGCAAATACCGCATCCATTCCTTGCCAGAATCCATCATGCAGAATGCCTAGTTGCGGGTGCTTGAACGGGACCGCCCGAAAGTCACGAAGCCAGTCTCCGGCACCCTCGCTACCGGCGAATGTGAAGCTGGCGCAGTTGTCAATCAGCGCATAGCCGACATGCACGCCTTCGATGCACCACGTCTGCGAAAAAACTCCCGGCGCGATGGGCGCATAGATCGCTTGCGCGAATTCAACGGCCTTGACTTGCGAAATTGTCATTTTTCAGGCGTCGAACCGGCGTTCGGTGTCAATAGGGCCGCCCGCGTGACGGCGGCAGCCGGCGCCGATGCAAGCAATTTATTCGCTCCGGCGCCCAACGCGGCGCCGCCAAGAGCCGCGCCAGCCGTACCGGACGTCAATATAGGAAGCAACGCCGGCAGCACCGGAGAGAGGATCGCCAAGGCGGCAGCCTTGGCCGCCTCGTCAATCGCTTCGCTGGTCGCGCCGACCGCAATCGCCTGGCCTTGGAACGCCGTCACGCTGCGCTCGCTGAAAGTGATGTCGACATTTTCGCCGACCTTTGAAACATGCACATCGAGCGCTGCCCGTTCCTTGCCGTCGGCAATCGTGACCCTGCAGCAATGCACGCCGCCTGCCCGGTCGGCGAACGGCTCAACCGTATATGACGCGTTACCGGCGTATTGCAGCGATGCGCAACCGGATAGCGCCACCATTGCGGCGGGTATAAATAAGCATCTCATTGCGCTTCCTTTGGCGGTTTTACGTCGGGAAAAATAATCTTGACGACTGCCGACAGCGTGGCGCCAATCGATACGCAGACACCCCAATCCAACGAGGCGTAGCGCGAGCCCGTCAGCGCGAGCAGGAATGCGACGCCCTGCCATGTGGAAGGCTCTGCGGCGCGCGCGGCCAGATATGCCAGCAGTGTTTCAAGCTTGTCCATCGTTGCCTCCTGTGAATTCCGCCTGTTCGGCGAGACGGCGCAGCAGCAACCCGGCCAACACCGAGCCATCGCACCTATCCCAGCGCTCAAACCGGGTTGCCGCTTGATGGTATTTCCCTGCATTCAACGCCACCAGCAAAGTAGATCGCGCTAAATTGCCGCGACCAAGATTAAAATCAAAATCGACCAACGCATCGAACTCTCCTTGTGTGAGTTGCACAGTCACCAGTTGATTGACATCGTTGACCGAGTTATGAATGTTGCGCCGAAGGTCTGCAACGGCCTGCTCCTGCGAAATAGTCGACCCGGGTACAACACCGTGCGTATTGCCATAACCGTTCGTCCAGACGCCGCCCGAGTCTTGGTAAGCGGCCAACCTGCAGCCTTCCGCCCGCTCGGTCAGCGCCATGCCGGCGCCGGAATATTGCATTGCAGGATTCATCACGCGTCATCCTTGCCAAACAATGCCGATTGCACCGTCTTCGTCTCATAGATCCGTATCAGCGTCCACACGACCGACGCTAACGCGGCGATGGCTGGGAACCACCCCGCAAGCGTCGCCAGAACGGTGCCGATGGAGGCTACGTCTACCCAATTTTTGGCATCGTGAAACATCGCTTCCCCTTAAATGGAAAAGCCGCCCATAGGCGGCTTGGTGATTGCGTTGAGTTTTATATTAGATTGGCCGCGCCGGTTCACCGGGCATCAGAACGATGGCGGCGGCGACCGTGGCCGGCATCTGCGTGCTGCCGGCCGTTATCTGAGCCTCCAATTCTTCAGTCGCCTGCCATGTAACGCTGCGCCAAATTCTCAGTGCCGCGCCTTCCCTGTCGAACTTGGCGCAAGGATCGCCGACGTATGTGCATGCTGTCGCTATATCGGCGTATCCCCATGATTGCGCAAGCGTGTCGAGTTGCAATTGAACCGCAGTTTCCAGCTGCGCGAATGTTGGTAGAAGCGGTATCGGATGTTCGAAAGATGCACCGTTCCAAATTGAACCAACTATTGAGTCCAATGGAATCACAAACTGCACACCATCAAACGCGACTACTTCCGCGAAGTTGATGACGGTATTGTTGCTGTCTAATTGCGCTGACCTCATACAATCCCCCATATTCTCACCTCACCACGAGCTCCAGCACCAGATGACGTTCCTGTTTGGGTAGCGCCACCCCCACCGCCCGGCGTCGTTCCACTAAAGCCACTCGCTGCACTTGATGACGCCCCCCCGCTTCCACCAAATACGCTTGCACCTGCGGTAAGCGCAACCGCCGACGAATTGACCGATCCGCCAGCGCCCCCACCATAGATAGAGCCCCCCGAAACTCCTGATACCGCAGATCCGTCTCCCCCATATATAGCCTTAGCACCACCACCCTGATTTCCCTCGAACCCGACGGTCTGGCTAGAAGATACAAGACCTTGGACGACGCTCCCGCCATAGTAGGAGTTTGCATTCGAGTAAACAGCGAAAAGACTACCAATAGTTGTGTTTCCGCCCGGCGTTCCTAAAGCGGAAACACCAGTAAAGGAAGTGCCCCCTGCACCAATTGAAATAATTTGTGAACTTCCCAAAATATTAGATGGAAGAGCGAACGGCGCGCACCCCCCTCCTCCACCGCCGTAGCATAGAGTAGAAACAGAATTTGTGCGTCCACCACTTGCACCGGCACTCCAAACCAATCCCCCATGATAGCTGTACCCAGGTGGAATGGTCCATATACCCGTGGTCGTAAATACTCGACTATATGGATGGAGAATAATGCTTGTAAAATTTGTCCCGTCGCACTGGATAAGTCGGGTCTCTCCGGGGTACATTATGTAGCTAGACAACCCATCAATCAGCCCGGCGGTTGGGCTAAGGGTTACATCCCCGGCCCCAGAGTTTCGTAAACAAATATACCATCCAGTGCCAAGGGTAACAGCTGCTACGAATGTCTGAGCGAAAGTTCCACTTGTAATGTCAACGAAGGTTGTCTGGTCAGCTACAGCCAGTATCGTGTTTGATGTTCTGGGTGATCTAATTATTTGTGGCATCACTGCCAACCAACTAGCCGTAACCCCATTAGTATTTATAAATTTACCAGCATTCCCAGCCTGCGCGGGAAGCGCGGTTGCGAACGCAAGACCGTCAGCGTATTCTTTTGTCACCGCATCGCCGATCGCGGTTGGCGTCGGCACTTTGACCTCGGTCGCGCCTGTGAAGTCATGGGTTCCAGTCCAGACTTGACCGGCTATCGCGCCTTTTGCGTTGACTGTGGCATTAACGCCGTCGAACCCCGTTTGAATGCCCAGAAACTCAGCGCGCAGCGGGCTTGACGTGCCGCGAGTTTGCGCCGGCGGGTTGCCGGTGGCCGTATAAAATGGATTTGTCATGTTATCTCTCTAAGCGGCGCGGTGAATAAATCAGGGTAATTCCCTGCAAGGTATGCGACTGATATTGCGCGTAATTGCTATAAATAAGGAACGAGATATTTTTCTCGGTACCCTCAATCGCCAAATTCGGTGCGGAAATTATTTGAGAATCCCATGAAAACTTATCGAAAGTGAACTGATCCCAATAACCGCCGCCACCCGGCAGTCCGGTATCGGGAACGGTCGCGGAAGGCTGCACGTCCGGATTTCCATATCCCATGTCATATGAGATATTGAGCTTCGAATAGGCTGCAACCACACCCTCAAACACAGCTCTGCGATAACGCTTTCGCACGCGAGGCGATCTGCTGTGATTGAACGCAACGCGTATCCATGCCTCAATCGGATTACCGTCCTGGCTGGTGCCGATGTTGTCTTGGTACACGAGGCCATTGTCGGAGCCGAAATAAGTTACTTCCTGTCCATCGTTAGACCGGTTATCCGTGCAGATGCAGCGCACATTCAGCCCATAATTCAGCGGCATAATGCCCGTCGGCTTGTCACCTGTCAGCCCAACAGCCAAGGCCGTACCGTCGCTAAAATACACGCGGTACTGGTCCTTTTGATGCAGGGAATTTGAAGCGATCGCCAGGCCCTGCTTTTTGTTAACCAACGTCTGGATCTCGTGCGAGATCGAGTTGTAATCGAAGTCGCCGAAGGTCAGTGTAGTAATCAAAGTCTGGATGCCGCGAGAAGTCCAGCCATAGGTATTGTTACTCACCGGCTGCATCGTGAACGGCGCGAACCCCATATCCCAAATCGACGTGATCAAGTTGAAGTTTGCCGTCGACGATCCGTACATCGTGTACAAGTGTCGATCGGTAAAAATAGACATCGTCGAGCCAGTTACGTAAGTGCCGCCGTTTGGCACAAATCCGGTGATCGAATCGCCAATACCGATGTCGCCGGCACCGTTGATCGCATCCCAATTATAAGGATTTCCCAAGGCGCTTATCATCAAATTTCCGTAGATCGACAGCCACAGCATTTCCTTGAAGTTGACGACGTGCGAAGGCATGTCAGGTGTCGACCCGGTATGGATCGGAACATAAGTAGTGCCGTCGAACTCGAAGGCCGGATTGACACCATCGACGCCGTACATCTTCTGGCCAGTACTTGACCCGGTAAAGTTGATGTTGCAGAATTCCATTTTCCCGCCGGGAAGACGTGAGATAACCGTTGGGAGTGACGAAGTGTTCGCCACCATCAATCCGCCGACCGTCAATATCTCGCTGGCGCTGAATGTACCAGCCGTCGAGGCCACCACAAGATTGCCGACGAGATTGGCAGTCCATGACCCGGTGCGCAGCAAGGATGCAGAAACAGTTGCAGTCGCACCCGAGGTCGCTCCGGCAATCACATTGCCTGCGTATATGTTGTTGCCGGATGCGGTGCAAGTGATTGTGCCTGTACCGGTGGAAGTTGCCGCCAGCGCCGCGCCGCCGACAGTTGACGCAAGCTCGAACGTACCAGCCGCAGCCGCCACCAAGTAATAAGTGAAGCTGGCTGTAATCCCCCCAGGAAGGGTTCCGGCGCTGCTGAAGGTTACCGGCTGACCGTTGACCATGCCATGCGCCGCCCATGTCACCACTGCAGGCGCGGCACCCGTTACCGTGACCGTGCCTGACTTAACCAGCGTCGCAAGCTGAATCTCAATGCCGAAATTGATCTGCGACCAGCCTGACGCGGTGGCCAGATACATCAAACCAAGCGTGCCGAGAGCATTGTCACGAAACGCATATACATTGTTCTTATATAGCTTTACGCCGCGAACAGGACCGGAGCCGGGAACCGCCGATATGTTCGCGCGCAGGTCGTTGGCCGCCAGCAAGTTGTAATTTGAATCGTTGCTCGGCATCGAAGCGCCCCCCATCTGCGGTAGCGATGTGATCGTGCCGGCCATGCCGGAATCGTTCAACCCCTCATTGAGTACGAATGTCCCAATAAGGCGTCCGACCACAGCCACCGGCGTGAGTTGCAACACCTTGCACGTTGCCCCGCTCGTTGCGCCGGTCAGCATATCGCCTACGTTGATCGCGCCGGTTTGATTGAGGCTGATCAGAGCGTATTGCGCGGAACTTGGCGACGCATGGCCATCAAAGCGCTCATATCCATCGATGCGCCGGTAGCCGCCGGCAATCTCCAGCTCATAATTCTGCGCGTCAAAGCACTTGCCCGGATCAAGCGAAATCGCAGGCGTCATCAAGTCTAAGCCGCCCTGAAGCGGATAGAAGTCTTGATTGGTTTTAGGTGTGCTCATGGGTTAGCAAAGCGGCGCGCCGAAGGTCATCGTCGGCAACTGGTCCTGCTGCATCCTCGCCATCAGCGTTTTGAACTCGCTGGCGCCGCGATCAACCGCCTCCGACGCGCCTTCATACAAGCCATAAGCCAGCAACGCCCTCCAAACGATTGCCATGTGATATTGAACCGGCATCACCGGGATATCGGTGTCATTCACCATGTAGGAGGCGACCGCGTAATACTCGCCATCCACAGTGTAGCCGCTCGCATCAGGCGTCGCACCCAGCACGAAGTTCTTTTGCGGATCGATCGTATACAACACCGGGCGCTGCAAGGTCAGCCGCATATTGCCGTACAGGTACAGATTACGAAATTCATCCCAGCCGATATACGGCAGGATCATCTCGTTGCTAACGCCCAATCCAACGCTATAGATACGCATGCTGTCGCGCTTCCAATTGCCGAAGTTGGCCGCATTGCACTGCAATGGCGTGTAAGACTGCTGCGCGGTCACCGTGTTTGTGTTGAATGCGAATGAACCGCGCAAGAAAAACCAGTCGGCATGCACGTTCTGAATATCCAGCCACGCGTCGTTGATCCAGCGGACCAGGCGCAACATTTCGCCGGTTTGATTCTGGCAGCTAACCGGATCCGCACCCGATACGCCCGCCTCGGAGCGCAGACGCTGGACCATCTGAAGCCAATTCATTACGCCGCTTCAGCCAATACAGCCTTCAGCCACGCGCGCCCGATAGGGTTCTTGTCCTCAATGACCGTGAATGGATA
>PKWO01000460.1 GCA_003132085.1 Oxalobacteraceae bacterium
TCTTCTTCGCTTCAGCGCTTTCCTTAGACAATTGGACCGGCTTGCCTTTCAAATAGTTCAGCGCCTGCGCCAATTGAAAGTCGTCCTTGCTGCCGTACTCAAGAGGCTTGCGCTTTTTTTCCTGCGCAGTAACACGTAACTCCTCTTCCATTTCATCCACTTTTGGCTTGATCGACGCTTCAGCGCCTTTATCCTTGTCGTTCGTCAAATGCTTTTGCAAATCCGCTTCGCGCACCCGAAACTCGTTCAAGCCGTCACCGTCCGCATATTCATCCACCGACATATCGGGCACAATACCCTTGGCCTGGATCGAACGGTCATTCGGCGTGTAATAGCGCGCGGTCGTCAGCTTGACGGCGGTTTCGTCCGGTAGCGCATGAATCGTCTGCACCGACCCTTTGCCGAATGTCTTGGTACCCATAATGATCGCGCGTTTGTAGTCTTGCAACGCACCTGCGACAATTTCGGAGGCTGATGCCGAACCGGTGTTGACCAACACCACCATCGGCACCTTTTTCACCGCATCCGGCAACTTCAATAGTTGTTCGCCGACGCTATGCAAACCGTAAGCCTCGCTCGCATAGAAGGTGGCATTCGAACCGGGAAGCTGTCCCTTGGTCGATACGACCGCCACATCTTTCGGCAGGAATGCAGCCGACACACCGATGGCGCCCGGCAGCACGCCGCCCGGGTCGTTACGCAAATCCAGCACCAGACCTTTCAGGTGCGGTTCCTGTATATAAATCGCGCTGAGTTTTTTTGCGAGATCGGACACGGTCGGTTCCTGGAATTGCGAGACACGCAACCATGCGTAACCCGGCTCGATCACCTTGGACTTGACGCTTTGCGTCTGGATTTCCTTGCGGATGATGGGAACGATCAGCGGTTTGTCTTCACCCTTGCGAGCGATCGTCAAGGTGATCTTGGTATCCACCTCGCCGCGCATTTTCTTGACCGCTTCTTCCAGCGTCAAACCGCGCACCGGTTCGCTATTCAGGCTGGTAATCAGGTCGCCGGCCTTGAGGCCGGCACGGTAGGCCGGTGAGTCTTCAATCGGGGAGATGATGCGGATGTACCCGTCCTCCATGCCCACTTCGATGCCAAGGCCGACAAATTTACCTTCTATCGATTCATGCAACTCTTTGAATGCATTTTTATCAAGATAAGCTGAATGGGGATCAAGCGACGCCACCATGCCGGAAATTGCATCGTCCAGCAGCTTTTTGTCTTCAACGGTCTCGACATAATCAGTCTTGATCAGACCGAACACGTCGGTCAGCTTCCTGAGCTCCTCGATCGGCAACGGTGATCCATTACTTCTCTGGGCGACTGCATCAAACTGCATTGAACCGGCAATACCCGCAACCATGCCTAAACCGATAAGACCAACATTTTTGAGTTTGATGCCCATAATTCACCTAATAGTTACCCAGCCGAGTGGGTCAAACGCGCGGCCTCGATGCCGCATTTCAAAGTATAAACCCGATTGTTCGTTGCCGCCGCTATTACCTGCGCTAGCGATCACTTCGCCGGCATTGACCACATCGCCGGCTCGTTTCAGCACCGCCTGGTTATTGCCGTAAATGGTCATGTACTGATTGCCATGATCGAGAATGATCAGATTGCCGAAACCGCGCAGCCATTCGGCAAAAACCACCCGCCCTGCGGCCACCGCTTTAACGTCGGCACCCTCCTCGGCGCGAATGAACAGGCCTTTCCAACTCGGCCCGTCGCCACGTTTGCCGCCGAACCTGGCAACCAGATCGCCACGTACCGGCAAACGCAACTGTCCGCGCAATGCCTCGAAGTCGCGTGGGAATATTCCTGCATCGGTCTTGGCGACGGCTGTCAGTTCGATTTTGGCGGGCGAAGCGGCCGGCGCCTCATCGGCGTCGATCGCATCCGCCGGATTCGGCTGCTTGACCTCGACCGGCGTCGATCTTGAGGTTTTGGCGGTGGCGACTCTTGCGCTCGCGGCTTTCGCCGCAGCAGCTTGGAGTGCCCGCTTTTCGGCATCCGCCTTGCTGCGCGCCAGCTCTTCCTTATGCCTTTTTTCTGCCGCAACAGCGTCGGCTTTTTGTTGTTCGTCGATTAACTTAGACAGCTTATCCACCAAACCGGCCAAGCGTTGTTCATTGTGTTCAATGTTACCGGCTTCCTTGCGTTGACCTGCCAGTTTGCTCGACAACTTGGTCAGCAATACCGAACGCCGGGCCTTCTCGCGCTCCAATACAGCCTTTTGCTGATGCTGCTCCTGCGCGATCTCATCGAGCTCGTCCTTCGCGTCCTGGGCGGCGGCTTTATTGGCTTCGATCGCCTGCAGATTGGCGCGCAGCGATTCAATCAACTTTGCCTGAGCCTGCGACACATAGCCCATATATTGCAGCTCGCGATTGATGCGATTGGGGTTATCGCCGGACAGCAGCAGCTTGATCCGGTCTTCGCTGCCCGCCACGTATTGTTCGCGCAACAATTTGGCGAGCTGGCGCTGTTGCAATTCGACCGCTTTTGTCAATTCGTCTTGCTTCCTGCTCAGTTTTACAAGCTTGGCTTCCTCGGCTTGCTGCTCCAACTCCAGGTCATGCAAAGCGCGATCGGCATTCGAAATCGCCGCTTCGGATTCCGCCAACGCATCGGAGGCGTGACTCTTGGCGGTTTCGGTGCTGTCGATCTCGCGTTTTAACTCGGTAAGCTTCTGCTGCAGATCGGCGCGCTGAATTTCGGCGATCCCCTTCTGCTTGGTGCGCTCGGTGACTTTGGCGGCATCGGCGAAAGGCGCGCCGCCAACCAGCAAAACCGCCATGACCAGCGTCGCCAGAAATCTTCCAACACCCGGAATACGATCCTGCTTATGCACTGACGTTTCCTGACTAAAGACGCGATCGTTATCCAACATTCTGCGAAAGCGTTTTCCACCGCCGATCAACTGACCGGAAAGGGAAGGAAAACACAAGCCCAAAGACGGAGTGGAGGCTTTACTTGGCTTTGCCCTGATTTGCCACGGCTTTCAGCGCTGCTTCGATTGCCGACGGGTCGCCCAGGTAATAGCTTTTAATCGGTTTCAGGTCCGCATCCAGCTCATACACCAGCGGCTGACCGTTGGGGACGTTCAGCCCGACAATATCCCGGTCGCTGATGCCGTCCAGCGATTTAATCAGCGCCCGCAAACTATTGCCGTGCGCCGAAATGAGGATGCGCTTACCGGCCAAGATCGCCGGAGCGATCGACTCATGCCAAATTGGCATGACACGCGCAACCGTATCTTTCAGGCATTCGGTCAGTGGAATCTGTTCCCGCGTCAGCTCAGCGTAGCGCGGATCGCCGAAAGACGCACGCGGGTCGGCCGGATCAAGCGGATTGGGCGGCACATCGTAACTGCGGCGCCATTTCAGCACTTGCTCATCGCCGTATTGCGCCGCCGTTTCCGCCTTGTTCAAGCCTTGCAGCGCGCCGTAATGCCGCTCGTTCAAGCGCCAGCTATGCACTACAGGCAACCACATCAAGTCCATCTCGTCGAGCGTTCCCCACAGTGTGCGAATCGCGCGCTTAAGCACCGAGGTATAGGCCAAATCGAACGTGAAACCGGCTTCCAGCAAGAGTTTCCCTGCCTGTTTGGCTTCGGCAGCTCCCTTTTCAGTCAAATCAACATCGGTCCAGCCGGTAAAGCGATTGTCGAGATTCCAGGTGGACTCGCCGTGGCGCATCAATACGATTTTGTACATAATTAGCATGGGGGGTTAAAAAAACGGCGAAATAACGATTTACGACAATTTAAAATGCTCGTCAGTCTTCTATTTTATAATGCGACGATTGATCAAAACCATTGGAACCTCGTGAAATTCATCATTGACAACATAATGCTGTTCGTTTTAATCCTGGTTTCCGGCGGCATGCTGCTCTGGCCAAGCCTGCAGCGTCGCGGCACCAAGGTCTCCATTTTGCAGGCCACTCAGTCTTTTAACCAGGGAAAGACCCTGTTGCTGGACGTCCGGGAAGAGGCTGCGTTTGCGGCGGCCCATATGCGCGATGCCAAGAACATTCCGCTTAAGCAGTTGCCGGCCCGAATCAGCGAGTTGGACAAATTCAAGGTGAAAACCGTAATTGTAGTATGCGCTTCCGGCATTCAATCGTCGAAAGCCGCGTCCCTGCTCAAAAATTCCGGCTTCAGCGACGTGCATAGCCTGGACGGCGGCTTGGCGGCTTGGCAGGCGCAAGGGCTGCCAACGGTAAAATAGGAAAGAGCCCACATGAAACCACATGTTCTCATGTACAGTTCCGGCATGTGCCCTTATTGCACGATGGCCGAACGCCTGTTGAACGCGAAAGGCGTTGACGTCATCGAAAAGATCCGGATAGATCTGGATCCCCTGCAGCGCAACGAAATGATGCAAAAAACCGGGCGCCGTACGGTTCCACAAATTTATATCGGCGACACGCATGTCGGCGGCTTTGACGACCTGAGCGCTTTGGATCGGGACGGCAAGCTGGATGCATTGCTCCATGGCATCTGATATTTTGATTCACCCATAAGCGGACGACCTTGACGCCGTCCATGTTCAACTTCATTGAAAGTGCTTCATGTCTGACGAAAACCTGCAACCTATATTTCAAATCCAACGCGTTTATCTGAAAGATATGTCGCTTGAGCAGCCGAACTCACCGGCAATTTTCCTGGAACAAGAGGCGCCCAAGCTTGAAGTCGCGGTAGACGTCAATGCGGAAGCGCTGGCTGACGGCATTTTTGAGTCAACCGTTACCATTACCCTGACTGCCAAGATCCAGGACAAGGTCGCCTTTCTGGTAGAGGGCAAGCAAGCCGGCATTTTTGAAGTCCGCAACATTCCGGAAGATCAGCTCGATCCGCTACTCGGCATTGGTTGCCCGAACATTTTGTACCCGTACCTGCGCGCCAATATCGCGGACATCATCACGCGCGCCGGATTTCCACCGGTGCACCTGGCCGAGATCAATTTCGAAGCCTACTATCAACAACGCGTACAAGCCGCCGCGACACAGCAAGGGCAGGCAAACGGCGCATCCGGCCTGGTGATGCCGGACGGTTCGTCCGCAACGATTAATTGATTCCGCAGTAGTGATTGTCTCTCCGGGCACAGCCGTGGCTGCGCCCGGAATACGTTTTCGGTGAAGGTGGCACCATGAAATTTTCCCGCATGCTTGTGTTGACCGCCATGTTGCCGGCATTCGCGCCATGGGCGGCGCAAACAATCGAATTCAAATCGGTAGGCGCAGACCCGGCGGTGACTTACGACGCGCCGAGCACCAAGGGCCGCAGGGTTTTTGTCGCCCCGCGCGGCATGCCGGTTGAAACGGTATTGACGTATGGCGATTGGACCAAGCTGAGAGACAGCGCCGGCGATCTGTTCTGGCTGGAAACCAAGTCGCTGACGCCAAAACGCATGTTAATCGTCAAGGTGGCTAACGCCAAAGTGCGGGCAAGCCCGGATGACGCCGGCGCACCGGTATTTTCAGCCGACAAAGGGGTGCTGCTGGAATTGGCCGAGCCGGCCAATTCCAGTTGGCTCAAGGTCAAGCATCGCGACGGTCAAAGCGGTTATGTAAAGGCCGCCGAGGTCTGGGGCGGCGGTTGATAGCCGCCCGTCCTTCTTCTCGTCGCAATCGATGAATATCACCATTCTCGGCGCAGGCGCTTGGGGTACGGCACTGGCCTTGTCGCTCGCCGACCGCCATCAGGTGCTGCTGTGGGGACGCGACCAGAAAGCGATGTCTGAAGCCGCTTTGCGGCGCGAGAATGCCACTTATCTGCCCGGTTTCCAGTTCCCGCCCAATTTGATGGTCAGCGCCGACTTTGAGGCAGCACTGGCGCACGTCGTGCCGGACACGCTGCACGGCGAAGGTCTTCTGATCATTGCCTCCCCGGTGGCAGGCCTGCGGCCCCTTCTAAGCCGTATGCAGCACTTGGCACCGCCAAATCTGATATGGTTGTGCAAGGGCTTTGAAGAAACGACCCGGCTGCTGCCGCATCAGGTGGTGCGGCACGTGCTTGGCAACGACATTGCCATCGGCGCGTTGTCAGGGCCGTCTTTTGCCCAGGAAGTCGCAGGCGGCCTGCCGTGTGCGCTGACGGTCGCCTCCGACTCCCAGCCTTTGCGCGAACGGGTAGTCGGCGCATTGCACGCGCACAGCATCCGCGTCTACTCGAGTGACGACATAATCGGCGTCGAAGTCGGCGGCGCAGTCAAAAATATCATGGCCATCGCGACCGGCATCATCGATGGCATGGGTCTCGGCCTCAACGCGCGGGCCGCGCTGATCACACGCGGCCTCGCGGAAATCACGCGTCTGGGGGTTGCGCTCGGCGGCCGCACCGAAACTTTCATGGGCTTGGCCGGCATGGGCGACCTGATTTTGACCTGTACCGGCGATCTGTCGCGCAATCGCCAAGTCGGCTTGGCGATTGCGCAGGGGAAAAAGCTGGAGGCCATCGTGGCTGAACTCGGGCATGTGGCTGAAGGAGTGCGCTGCGCGCAAGCGGTGCGCGCACTGGCCGCCGATCTCGGGATCGACATGCCGATCACCAACGCGGTTGCCGCTGTGCTGTTTGACGGCGATTCGGCGCGCGACACGGTCAAGCGTTTACTCGCGCGCGACCCGCGCGGCGAAACGATCTAAAGATATATTTGACGTGACTGTTCAGCCCCAGGGCAGCGCTGAATAAGTGTAGCGAGCGGTTCGAGTTTGTGTCGAGAAGCGCAACCGTACGAAGGTACGGTGAGCATCGCAGACGCAAACTCGGGCCGCGCAGTAACTTATTCGGCGTTGCCCTAGGCCGATGAGTCAATCCTGACGATTACTGACGCTTAGTCGCCGCCAAGATAAATGAATTTGAACAAAAAGATCGCAGCGATGATCCAGACGACAGCCGGCACCTGTCTGGCGCGACCGCAAAACAACTTCAAGCCGGCATACGTAATGAAACCGAAAGCGATGCCGTTGGCAATCGAATAGGTAAACGGCATCATCAGCGCGGTAACCACGGCCGGCACGCTTTCGGTCGTATCATCCCAGTCAATATCGGCCAAATCGCGCAACATCAGACAAGACACATAAAATAGCGCCGGCGCAGTCGCGTAGGCAGGAACCGCTCCGGCCAAAGGGGCAATAAACAGGCATGCCAAAAACAGAACCGCCACTGTGACTGCGGTCAGCCCGGTGCGCCCGCCCGCCTGCACCCCGGCTGCACTTTCAATATACGCAGTGGTGCTGGAGGTACCGAGAAAGGAACCGGCGACAATCGCCGTACTGTCGGCCAGCAGCGCCTTGTTAAGCCGTTCCATCTTGCCGTTGACCAGCAAGCCTGCGCGGTTGGCCACGCCCATCAAGGTGCCGGTTGCATCGAACAGTTCAACCAGGAAGAATACCAGCACGACATTCAGGATACCGACCGACAACGCCCCCATGATATCCAGCTTGAACAGCGTCGGATCGATTGACGGCGGCGCCGAAAATATTCCGCCGAATTTATTGCCGCCGAAGACGAAACTCAACGCAGTCACCGTCAGAATGCCGATCAGGATCGCGCCCCTGACCCTGCGGCGGTCAAGCGTCACGATCAGGAAAAAACCGATGATCGCCAACACCGCCGGAACCTGGTGCAAATTGCCCAAGGTAATGTAGGTTGCCGGATTGGGCGCGATGATGCCGCAATTTTTGAGCGAGATGATGGCAAGAAAAAGACCGATGCCGGCGGTAATGGCCGTGCGTATCGAATGCGGTATGCCGTTCACGATCATTTCACGGATCTTAAACAGGCTGACGGCCAGGAACAAGCACCCGGAAATAAAAACCGCGCCGAGCGCAACCTGCCAGGGCAAGCCCATGCCTTTGACTACCGCGTAGGCAAAATAGGCATTCAGACCCATGCCGGGCGCCAATGCAATCGGATAGTTGGCGTATAGCCCCATGATCAAGGTACCAATCGCCGCCGCGACGCACGTCGCCACAAACACCGAATCCTTAGGCATGCCGGCGTCGCCGAGGATAGATGGATTGACGAAAATGATGTATGCCATCGTCAAAAAAGTGGTCAGCCCCGCCAGCAACTCGGTTCGGACATCGGTTCGGTGCTCGTTCAGCTTGAAAAATTTTTCCAACAATCCCATGGCGTTCCCTCCTGATTAGCTGTCTTTATTGTCGCGGGTGCTGTAATGTCGCCCACATTTCGCCCGCCGACATATCGGCCCAGCCAATAATAACTATTCGATCCCGGTGATATCGACGCGGTAACGTATAACATGCCCGCCATTCACCGCGTGCTTCGGCGGTTAAATATTCCGTCATGCCAGCCGCTTAATATAGAATCGCGTTTAGGTCAAAATAGCATTTTCGACGAAAACAGATTGCATTGCCCACCAATACAAGGTTTATAGGAGCGACAACCCGTGGCGGAAGACAAGAAAGAACCCTGGCTCAACTATCTCGCGCTTTCCACCGTGATATTTGCCGTGTGCGCGACCCTGTCCACGTTCAAGGGCGGTGGCTATTCCACCCGCAGCGTATTGAGCCAGGCCCAGGCGTCGGACCAATGGGCGTTTTTCCAGGCCAAGAGCATCAAAGAGAATTTATACCAGTTGCAGCTTGAACGCGTCCAGCTTGAAGCAACGCTGGACGCAAATGCGCCTGCGGCCAAGGCGGCTGCCTACAAGGATGCGATCGGCAGCTACGCAAAGAAAGTGGAAAAGTACGCGAAGGAAAAGGCCGATATCCAGCAGAAAGCGCTCGACTGGGAAAAGCAACGCGATGATGCAAAGACGCACGGCGACCCTTTTGGTTTTGCAGTCATCTTGCTGCAAATTTCCATTCTGATCTCGTCCATTTCGGCTTTACTCAAGCGTAAGCTGCTATGGTATCTGGCGCTACCGGTCGGATTGTTCGGGATAGTCTTCTTTGCCGACGGCTTCCTGTTATTCTTCTAAGCGGCAATTTTGACTGGGAGCCCAACCATGTTCAACAGTAACAAGCGGCTCGTCATCCTGGATGCAGACGGCACGACCATCGATGCCTACAACGCGATCGACAAGGCGTTTTCGCTGCACGGCATGGCGCTTGGGGATCAGGAGCGATTTCAAAGGCGGCGCCACCTGTTCAAATACCTGGGCGGACTGAAGGAATTTCCGGCCAACCTCAAAAAGCAGATCGGCAAACAGAAACGCAAGCAGCTAATCTCCACGCTGACGGCGGTATACCGGGAGGAGGCGCAGTTGTATACGGGAATCGCCGCCATGATCCAAACCCTGATCGATGCGCCCGATATTGTAGTCGGCATGGTGACCAAGAACATTACCAATGAACCCGAGGAAACGCTGCGGCAGCTCTTCCGGCGCCATGATATTGACATCGACGCGCTGGATTTTCTGGTGCATATTCCGCTGAGTCAGGACAAGACCACTTATTTCCAGGCCGCCCGGGTTGAGCACGACATCAACCCGGCACGCGCCTATATGTGCGGCGACGAATATAAAGACTATCTGGCCGCGCTGGGTTCCGGCATGCACCCTTTCATGGTCTCCTATGGTTTTGAGGACCTCACACGCCTGACCACGAAATTCAACGTGCCGGAAGAAATCATTTCGCGCACGCCCGCGGAGCTGAGTAAGCGCGTGCTGCATGCGCTCGATCTGGTGCGCGCAGAGTAATTCGACAGCGCGATTATTTTTTGTCGCGAAAGATCGCCAATCCCTTGGCTGCCTGCGCCTGTATCGCATTGCGTACCAACGGCGTCCAGCCGAGTAGCCATCCCTTTGCGCCTAAAGCCTGACGTGCCCAGCGCCACAGATCGAAGCGATCGACATGACGCCATATCTTGCCGTCCCGGAATACAAAGCTGGCGTGTATATCGTTGACTATGGTTCTTCCGGTTTGGGAAAACGTATAGGTTGCTACCCAATGCGCCCGACCGCTCTTGTCGTCGGCCTCGATACCGTCAAAAGTCAATGAGAAATTCTGTGCGCGATTGGTCAGCATGCGCCACATATCGGCGGCTTCCGCACCTTGCAAAGAGCGAAAGACCGGGTCGGAAAACTGTACGTCCGGCGCATAACAGGCGGCCATGGCGTCAGCGTCCAACCGTTGGAACGCGGTGTAAAAACTGGTCAGGAGTATGACGTTCGGATGCATATCGGAGCCCAATCATAGTCAGAATACAGGTATTACCCGACGGTGCCGAATACGCCATATGCACGCCATATGCACGCCATATGCACGCCATATGCACGCCATATGCACGCCGTTGTGCGAAAGCAAGCGCGAAATTGTGGGCGCGGCGACTCATCGCTTGCCCAATTTACGCACACTCTTATGCTGAGGACAGCCAGTTTCGTGATCGTTTACCATACCGACGGCTTGCATGAACGCATAGCATATCGTGCTCCCGACAAAGCCGAATCCGCGCTTCTTCAAATCCTTGCCAAGCTTATCCGATAGTTCGGTGCGCGCCGGTACGCCGCCGCGATCGGGCCACGCATTCTGGATCGGCTTGCCATCGACATAACTCCAGAGGAAGCGGTCCAGAGAGCCGAATTCCTGTTGCAGCGAAAGAACGCACTTGGCATTGTTGATCGCAGATTTTATCTTTGCCCGATTGCGGATCAGCCCGGGGTTCGACAACAAGGCGAGCATCTTGTCTTCAGTATAGGCTGCCACGCGTTGCGGATCAAACTGATCGAACGCCAGCCGATAATTTTCACGCTTGCGCAAAACCGTGATCCAGCTCAAACCGGCCTGCGCGCCCTCCAGCGTCAACATTTCGAATAGCCGATGCTCGTCATGCAAAGGCACGCCCCATTCTTCATCATGGTATTTGATGTAGAGCGGATCATCGCTACACCAGCCGCAGCGCTTATTCATGTCGGCTCGGATTCAGGAATTTACAAAATTTATGCATGCGGTAAAGTATAGGGTATTCCCGCCCCTGCGGACAACAACGTGCGCTGCAACGTACGCTACGATAAGCAGTTTCATCACGGGCGATTGGCGTGATGTCCGATTGCGGCGAGCGCGTCCGCCGCAATGGCATTATCCTGGCACTCATTTCTTCATTCCGGAAACATCATGCGCACCGCAGACCTCGCCCGCTTTCTGACCCTGGCCGCCATTTGGGGGGCGTCCTTCCTTTTCATGCGCATCGTGGCGCCGGTGTTGGGACCGCTATGGACAGCCGAAGTGCGCGTTTCAATCGCCGGAGCCGCGATGCTGCTGTTCATGATGTCGACACAACGCGGCATGCATTTTCGTCGCAACTGGAAACCATACCTGGTGATCGGCACGTTCAACTCGGCGCTGCCTTTCGCACTCTTCTCCTATGCCGCATTGACGCTGCCGGCCGGCTATTCGGCCATCGTCAATGCGACCAGCCCGCTGTGGGGCGCGTTGATCGGCGCGGCCACGTTAGGCGAAAAGCTGACCGGGCGCAAATTGATCGGCCTGATGATCGGCATAGTCGGTGTCGCCTTTCTGGTGCGCCTCGGACCCGCGAAATTTACGGCACAAGTCATGCTGGCGGCGCTGGCCTGCCTCGGCGCCGCTTTTTGTTACGGCATCGCCGGCGCGTACACAAAGAAGAAATCGATCGGCATTGCTCCGCCGATGATGGCGACCGGTTCGCAATTGGCTGCGGCATTGGTCATTTTGCCATTCCTGCCGCTGGCCCCGGTCCGCGCGGAGGTGACGCCATTCATCATGTTGATTGCCGGTTTGCTGGCGCTGCTGTGCAGCGCGGTCGCCTATTTCATCTACTTTCGCTTGATCGCGGATCTGGGGCCAACCAAAGCGTTGACCGTCACTTTTTTGATTCCGCTATTTGCGTTGGTGTGGGGTGGATTGTTTCTAGGCGAGACGATTAATCTGAACACCTTGATCGGTTGCGGATTGGTGGTATTGGCAACCTGGCTGGTTTTGTTTCCGGGGAAATCACGCGCTGCCAAGATAGCCATCTAGATTTTCGGCAGCGCTGAATAAGTCTATCGCCAAACGCGAAGGCATCTTACGGCTCTGACATCCAAACGATGTCCGCCCGCATCGCACCGCGCAGCGCGTTGCACACGACGACTTCTTCGGCGATGCGCAAGTCGTCGAGGTTCAGACTTTTCTCTTCCGCATTCCAGTGCGGGTCGTCGAGCAAGACCGCGCGCATCACGCCGGGCAACACGCCTGCGCAGAGCGGCGGCGTGAACCAGCGCCCGGCCAGTTTGACGAACAGGTTGGTGCGCGCACCTTCCGTCAATTCCCCTTGCCGATTGCAAAACAGCATGTCGAACGCGCGCTGCGCCTCGGCCGTGCGCCACGCCGCATCGTAACTCGCGCGCACCGTCGTTTTGTGACGCAAAAACAGGGGATCGACGTCGGCCGGCATCGGCGCCAGCATGATCCTTACCACATCGGGCAATCGCGCCAACGAAGCTGCTTGCAGCGTGCAAACGCCGGCTTGACTCAATGCCAGCCGCAGCCGGTGGGGAACGCCTGGCGGCAAGTTTGAACAAGCGTCCCGCAGCATTGCGGTGACTGCCTCGTCGTCATAGCCGAAGCCGAAAAATGCGGCAGACGACTGCAAGCGCTGCAGATGCCGGGCCAGATGGCGGCCCCCCTCCTCGCGCGTGCCGTATATGGTTTCAAACAATGCGAAGTCATGCGGCAAACCGGTCAGGAAACGCGCCTTAAGCCGGCATTCTTCGTATTCGCCCTGTGCCTCGCTGTCGTATACGATGCCGGCCCCGACGCCCATTTCGCCGGCGCGCAAACCATCCTCCGCCGGTGCCTGCAATATCAGGGTTCGAATCGGTACGGTGAGGCAGAAATCGCCTACCCGTTGTGCATCGGAAGGCGCCTCGAA
>PKWO01000020.1 GCA_003132085.1 Oxalobacteraceae bacterium
GCATGCGCGTGCGCATTCGCGAGATGCGCAAAGCACTGGTGCAAAAGTTAAAAGAAAAGGCCCCCAGCCACAATTTCGATTTCGTGATCCAGCAACGCGGCATGTTTTCCTACTCCGGCCTCACCAAAGCCCAAGTGGACCGCCTGCGCGACGAATTTGCGATCTACGCGGTGGATACCGGCCGCATCTGCGTCGCCGCGCTGAATTCGCGAAACATTGATTACGTGGTGGATGCAATCGCCAAGGTGCTATAAAAACCTGAAACGGTGAATCAGCCATCGCCGCTGATTCACCCAAGCAATTTAGTGTGTTCAAAGCTTTGACATTTGAAATAAATTGCGTCTATAATAGCGGCTCTGCTGTTCCCTGATAGCTCAGTTGGTAGAGCGACGGACTGTTAATCCGCAGGTCCCTGGTTCGAGTCCAGGTCGGGGAGCCAATGAATATAAGGGGCTACGTGAAAGCGTGGCCCCTTTCTCATTTCTGACCGTGACGAAAACGTGACAGTGACAACACGTTCCCACCCCTACCCTCTTCAATTCGAGATGCTGCGGCTTGCAGATGCTCTGTTGCAAATTTAGCGTAACGATCAACCATCACGCGCGACTTCCATCCCCCCAAATCTTTCAGTTCATCACACGACGTTCCCGCCTGGCGATGCCACGATGCCCAGGTATGCCGGAGATCATGGAACCGAAAATCTTCAAGCTCTGCTCTTTTTATCGAGCTATGCCAAGCGGTATTGGTAACGTCCCAAGCGATTGGCTTGCCTCGATACGTAAAGCAGGACAGCGGATGCTGGCCGATTTGCTCTTGTAAAACGACTACTGCATCGTGATTCAGCGGAACGCCTCGCGGCGTGCCATTTTTGGTTTGATTCAACCAGGCGGTACACCGGGTTAAATCCACCCTGTTCCACTCCAACCCGGTAATCTCGCGAGCACGCAAGCCAGTCGCCAATGCAAAGCGAACCAGGGCCGCTAAATGCGGCGGACACACCGAGACCAACCTTTCGGCTTCCCCACGCGTCAACCAGCGATCCCGCTCAACTTCACCCGACAACATGCGGATTTTAGGAAATGTATCGATCCACTGCCATTCGTCCCGCGCCATATGGAGCAGGTTGCGAATCAGCGCCAGATAGCGATTCACCGTTGCGGGCTTGTTGCCCCGCTTCAGCTCCCCCTGTGCAATCGACCACACCACATCCCCGGTAATCTGGTTCAGGGTAAGGCGTCCCACATAAGGGTCAAGCTGACGGCAAATGCGCTGCACATCCCGAAAACTGCGCAAGCTTGCTTTCAATTCAAGATACCGGACAACGGCGTCTTGCCAGGAACGCGCAGGCTTTATACCGAAATGGGCTTGGCGGTAGGCGTCAAGGGTTAACTTGGCGAGGTAGGCTTCAGCTTCTTCCCGGCTTTCAGTCCCAGCGCTTTGGCGTACGCGCTTGCCGTTGGGGAGGGTAACGTTAATCCAAAAGAACCTTGAATCTTGCCTTTTGAACACTCCAATTTCTCGAGCCATAAAGTTTCCTTTCCGGCCCGCCCTCGCTGCTTATAATCGTCCAACCAGGAATCCAAGTCAACTCTATCGTACAAACAGCGACGACCAAACCGGACGCAAGGGATACCAAGTTCAGCGAACAAGGTCACCCCAATGCCGAGGTAATTCGCCGCGTGCTCCCTGGTCAGGCAACGCGCTACAGGCAAAGGCAGGCTGGGTTCGTCCATAATTATTCGCCGTCGCTGGCCTTGCGGTATGCGTCCGCCGCGGCATTCAATCCCTTGGCTTGCTTGACCTCTTCCGAGAGTTGATCGGCATTCATGCCGACGTTGTATTGCCGGACTTTCAAGGCGACCTTGTCCCATACGTAGCTAGCAAGGGATTGGCCGAACAGAAACGCTTTTTCGTCGTGATAGGCGTAGAGCTGTTCCCTGAACGCAGATAAGCCCTGGTCGAGATCGTAAATGCGCCGGGAAGCCATGAACGATATAAGGGCACTTAAGCCATGTGTCATTAGCCAGTCGTGGCCAGGCTCACGCGTAACGGGAAACGTCCGCGTCAAAGGCCCGCCCTCCTCTTCCCAATCAATCGACGCCAGCAGCGTCCACAATGGATGAATCGGCCAGCGGCTGCGGGTTGAATCGTTCGGATTCGGAATGGTCAAGCGTAACCACTCGGTTGTCGCATAGCCCCAGATGCCACCCAAGGACTCCATAACCGCATCAAAGCCTTTAATCCCCAATTGGCTGATGGACTCTTGCTTCATTTCAAATTCAAGCCGCCACACCCGTTTGCTGCCGTCCCAGCCCGCCTTTTGCCACAAGGGAAATAGATATTCTTTCTTGCTGACCGTGACAACTTCCATGAGCTTGTCGTACAAACGTGCGGCGATCACCCCACCCAATCCGACCGTCCAGCCGGTAAACTGACCCGAAGCGGAATAGGCATTGATCGAACTGGCACGCGTGACCCAGGCATTGCGGTCCCAGCTTTCCATGTTCACGGACGATACGAAATCGACAAACAGATCGATGCGACTGACTTTCGGCTCTTCCAACTGATAACTGATCGACGCAAGTAATCCGTCCAGCTCTTCGACGATCTCCCACGGAGTACGAGCAGTCAAATATTGGCTGGATATCTTGACGTAAGCCATTGGCAGCGCCTTCGACGCCGATTTGGATATCTGGATGCGGAACGCATTGTCTTCCAGAATATAAGGAAATAAACCGGTTCCCCGATCCTTGACCTCGAAATGATGATCGCCAAGCTGAAGTTGGGCGACGGCATTACTGGATGGACTTTCCGACTGGGCCAGTTCTTTCAAACGCTTAAGCGTGATCTCTGTTTCAAGGGTGAGCTTGCCCTTATAGGACACATACAGACTATCAACACCCCATCGTAAGGCTTGAAAATAAGGCTGATCTCCGCTGTTCTTGTCCTGATTGCTGTTATCAGGTGCTGTGTTACTAGGCGACGCACCTATTGTTCCACCGAGGTTTCCCCCGCGCCCGGCGGAGCCGGACACAGGCGAAACCTCGGCGGTTGATGAAACCCTTTCTGACTTGACACAGCGAGGCGAATCGGAATTCGAATTGGAAGGCATACAGTTCTCCGTTATTTCGGCAGGCTTACATTTGTTTCCTGCAACGGATATGAACTTTATGGATCAAATCACCATGAATCGACCATCTCAAATGAGCAAATCAGATGGTTTTAATTTTCTTCGAAAGCTGATACTGGCGTCGTAGATTTTTGCGAGCGCCTGCGTTATCTGGATATACCTTCAGCGTATGCACAAGCAATTTCTCAAGTTGGTCATCGGAAAGCTTATCGAAGCCAAGTTCCCTAAGCGCAAACAACGAATAACGTAGGTCACAATATCCAGCCCAATGCTTCTTTTGTGGGCCTTTAAGAGCATTTCGGAGACGAATAAAAAAGCGCTTGTCGTTGCAAATCTCAGCACGCGCGATACGATCTGCAATCGGTGGACACGCAACCGCCGCCCGATCAATGCGTACAACATTGAACAACGCGTCTATATTGTCATCCTCACGAACTTGCTGGACCAACCCGGAAAGTGTCTGCTGGAATAACATGATGCTTAAAATTGTGCGCTGTAAGGAAAATGCCAACCCGATTAAGGTTTGCATTTCGTAACGCGGATTCGGAATATCCGTACTTGGATTGCTATCGCAATCAATGTCAAGATGTATATCATCGATGAGCTTTTGTTGAGGATCAGGTAGCTCCAAGACCATTTTCAAATAATCGACCTTACCGAACGCATCGACTACTACTGCTAGATGCTCGAAAAACGATAATTCGTACCATATTGACCAGTTGTAATTAGCAACTAATAATTGGTCAATACGGGTCTTCGGTACTTTGGCAACCAACTCACGCAAATCGGTTTGCTGCTTACGTAGTTCAGGTAGAGCGGTGACGAGCTTACGGAATTGCTCGCCCGTTAATTCTCCGTATTCTTTTTCCATTGGTAACAATATAGACTAGCTTCTCAATCGGCGAATAGCGTTTTCAAAAAAAGTGTTGATTGACAGCCACCCATTGCGGACACCCATATATATGCTGCAACGAATTGACATGAGGGGCGGCTGACAGCTGGCGAAGCCAGATGTTGGACGTCCCCTCGATGGAAGGGTTATCCCCCACTCGATGAAGCACTCGCCTTCCGGAGTTTTTCAATGAGTGCATTGCCATCAGTACCGAAGACGAAGACCGGCGTGTATCCGCCTACTCTATGTATTGAACCGGAACCGAGCCGGAGCATAAGCGTCTCCAGTTCTTTCATCGCACCCTCCAACTCTGCGTATGCGATTTCTGGCAGAGATAATGAACCGACAGTGTGGTCGAGATCGGCATGTGCAATTGCCTTGTCACGATGCTTCCGCGCGTTGTCAACATGTTGTTCGAGACTTTTCAGCGATGCATCGACGACACTTGCGTCAGGCGGTGTCAGAGATGGCCGCACCAACTCAATGAGACGCTTGACGCTGGCGTTCTTGTTCTTCCCAGTCGCCGACGGGTCCGTTAGCCGCGAAAGCGCGAGAATAGTGTCGTCAAGCAGAAGTCGCTGAAGAAGAAAGAAGACGTAGGAGCCGCTCGCATTTAACAGGCCCACGTTTGCTTTTCCGCTGTCGAACAGTTGGGTGTATATCCCCCACCGAACAAAAACTTGCTGTACGTTGCGGTCAATGGCTTCGAATACTGCTTTGAACGTATGCATACGGGCCTTCGGGGGTTAACGTTTGACATGAGCGGCAGCCGCAAGTGGGCAAAGCCCGCTTGTGGATGTCCGCGCGATGGAAGGGTTAGGCGACATGGCGCTCTACGGTTGCGCAATCTTCACGACAGGACGAACGATGCGGCTGGATGCGGACCAGCCGACAACAACACCTACAACTGTAGACAGGCCGACCAGCACAGGAGCCGCGTTCGGCGAGTCGATCATGCTCAGAAGCGCGAGGTGCAGTGCGCCGAAAAGGACGGCGATTGCTGCACCCGCAGCAAGGGCACCACCCCTGACCTTGAGAGCGATGTTGCTGCGCCATACAGGAAGAATTGACGCGAAGAAGAATGGACCCAAAAAAGCGTTGGTCACGCTGTAGTCCGAGCCGAAGACCACGAACTCAACAACAAGTGCAAGGAAGAGGACGCCGACGTGCGCTGCAACTCTGCTTGGGATATACCAGATACTCATAGGGACTCGTATTTGGGATTTCGCGACGCCGCGTGATGCATTTCTTGTTGCCTAACTGAAAGTATGCGTCAATGTTGACGCAATATACATTGCAGTATGACGGGTAAACAGTGTGCGATCAACCAACTCCCCCGTCACACGACAATTTTCTGGTGAATTACGTCCTAAACCAGCATGAATTGCGTCATTGGGTAGCCCTCTGGAAAATATGCACGAGAACCAAGAGATTTTTCTACAGAAAATTCTAAATGGGCGGCGGTTGACGTCCCCTCCACCAGTGCAAAGCGGGCACTAGCCTAAACTGCCGACAGGCCGCTTTTGGCCGGTTTGCGCGAAGCGAACCTGACGAATTCCAAACACAAGACATCGTTCGAATAACCGAAACGTGACAAAACTGGGCGATTATTGGCGAAACGTGACGAGCGAGGGCGAGCCAATAATCAATAAAATCAAGCACTTACTCAAACTGTTAATCCGCAGGTCCCTGGTTCGAGTCCAGGTCGGGGAGCCAAGTTATTTTGCTGTATGAAATCAAGCCTTTGCGAGTGATCGCTGAGGCTTTTTTTTCGCCCCCATGATGCCGCAAGTCAGTCAAAAACTGGTCTTTGCCGGAAATCTGCCGGAATGAAAGAATCTGATCTTACCCACGTTTGATGGCAACAAAAAAAAGAGCCATAACAGCTTAGTGGAGGTGTCCCGTGGAACGCAAGGAATACATGCACGCGTTCCATTCTGTGTGTTAGCGCACAGAATAACCAAACAAGACAGGTCATTCTAGAGTCAAGTGGTGCTCAAGCTTTTCTTGAGTTCCGATTCTTTAGCCTGTTTTCTAATTAGGAGATTCATCATGACTAAAAGAATTTTCGCACTGTTGCTAGCGACGCTATTCGTGGCCGGCACTGCTGCAACGCTTACCGGCTGCAATACGATGGAAGGTGCAGGTAAAGATATTCAGCAAGGCGGTAAAGCCATCAAAGATGAGGCGAATGAGCACAAGAACTAAATCTGATGCGAGAAGCCGAACCTGTTTAAGCATATCATCGAAAATAAGGCTATCCGGCATCTTTTGGTTATTCCGTGACAAAACTGGGCGATTGTTGACAGAACGTGACGAGCGAGGACGAGCCAATTCGAGTCCAGGTCGGGGAGCCAAGTTATTTTGTTGTATGAAATCAAGCCTTTGCGAGTGATCGTAGTGGTGCCCTTAATCAATGACCGAAATCGCAAGGAAGTACGCGGGTTTTGATACATTTTTACGTGACCGGTCGAGGGTGCGCAACTTGCCGGGTAATTTTCAGTGTTTAGCCCTGCGGCACCATCAGTTGGAATTATTGCTGTTTTGCGCTTTTTGGCATCGCGGTTGTGCCGCCTGCGGATGCGCACGTTCCTTTGGGAACGTATTTCCATTCAGTCAAAGACTTGTCGGTCTTTGCATGACCTGCACACGAGTGCGTGCCCATCACGCTGGCGCAATCGTTTTGCCCTGCTTTTGCAATACCAAAACATTTTTCCTTTTCCGCACCGGTATCGGCGGCCTGCGCCGTGCCGATTCCAGCCACACATACTGCAGCGAGAGCGGAGGCGAGCAAAGCGTGACGGTTATTCATGGCATATCCTTTACATTACGGCAAGTGGAATTTTCGCGTCAACCACACGGCCGCATGAATACCTCAAAAACACCGCGTCGGCCATCCGGATAAGCTTGTGAATGCTATCTCATTTCGCGAAAAAATACACGTGCCTGACGAAAACACGGCCACTATCCCTTGCGGAATGGCCATCACCATCTTGGTGCCAATATAGCAGCCTGCGAAAAGAGTCAATAGAAATCAGCGATGATTCGGCGCATGGCAAATACGCGCGAGCCTACTTCGGTCTGGCAGTCCACGCTACGCAATAGCCGCTTGACGAGATTTCTGTGTCACCCGCACATACTTTGCACCCGCCAAGACTCGTAGCGGTCTTGCCTGGAATAAATTGCGCGCACCCTGAGCAAGACTTGCCGTCGTTGGCCTTGTCCTGATATTTCATCGCACTACGCATCGCCGCATTGGTCGCCGCAACGGCCCGATTGTTCAAGCCCAGCAGCGGTATTGCAGCCATTGCCGCCCCAACGAGCTTGATGAATTGACGCCGCGTCGCGGCAAATTCGTTTTTCATGAGTACTTCCTTTCTGGTAAAGGAAAATGGTTCTCGCGCATTTATGTTGCGAACTTCGCCCCCGGCGTGAGACTACAGGCCGCGTTTGTGCCGCACTCAGCTGTATTGCAGTAAAAGCCAGGAGGTGATGTGAGGGAAGATTTTGATGGCGGACGATCTGCCGTTACGCGGCTATGCAGATTGTTGCGATATCACCCAATCTGTCGGATGTTGGTCGTACTTGACAATTTTTCCTTGCAAAGACGCCGTAAACATTTCATGCTGCACTCTTTCTTGTATCCTTTCAGCCCGATGTCAAAAATTAAACTTTCTCAAAAATACGCCTTGGGAATTGTACTTATTGGACTGACAGTTTCTGGCTGCGGGACGTTGACCGAATTGAAATCGACGTCCGATGGCGGCTCCTCAAACAAGCATAATTCTACCCAAATCGATAGCGCGACGGCCGTGAAAGCCCAGCAGGAAAGCGGCCTGTCCCGTTCGCAAATCCTGATCCGAAGCGGGATGGACTATCTGCGCAATGGCGATCTGGAAAAGGCCCAGGCCGTTTTCAACACGGCGCTGAAATTCGATTTCGACAACGCGCAACTGCATTTTCTCAACGCGCTGACGTACCATCAAGGCTACCTTCGCGGCGATGCGGATAGTTTCGAGTTGGCCAAAGCGGGCTACCGGACCGCTTTACTGCGTGACCCCTCATTGGAGGGCATCGCCTATCTGCAATTGGGCAGGCTATTTCTGGATGCAAAAGATCATGCATCTTCCAAGCAAGCGTTCGCAATGGCGGTGAACGCCGACCGCCAGTCCCCCGACGCGCTTTACGGTTTGGCGCAGACAGCGGCTTTGGATGGTGACCTCGCCACGTCCTACTGGGCTGTGCGCGAGCTCGATCGGATCAAATGGGATGAGCCGGATCTGTACCGACTCAAGGCGATCCATGCCGCGTTGGCGCAGCAACCGGAGCCTGCCCGCGCGTGGGTTGCGGATTACGCCAAGTCGACAAGCGACCGTGCCGATGCAAAGTACCTTCAGATGCGCGTGAATCAGTTGCTGGCAATGAAAATTTCGTTAGGAAACGCCCCAAGCCCGGATGGCGGCGCAAGGCCCATCTTGCTTGCCGAGGCTACGCCCGCAGTCGCGCCGGGCATTCAAAAGCCTGATACAAAACCGGTCGCGCTGGACGCCGCCGGCGAAGCCTCTCAAATCCCCAAATGGTTCCGCTGCGACACGGCACCCGCCATACCCTCGCGAACGATGGTGAATGCCGGCGCCCAAGGTGCGTCCGACGAAAACATTACGCTGACCCCTTTGCCGGCGCCCTGTCCCGGAGAGACGCCCAGGATGGCGCTCATCGAAGTCACGATCATCCAGACCGAAGAGACCAAAGGGAAGCACCTGGGGATCAACCTGCTGGATGGACTGACCGGCATCTTCACACTGGAAAGAGCGCGCACCTACGGGGGCACGAATGCCGGCACCGAAACGACTACCAATAACTTCGTGCTTGCCAACGCGATCGACAATTCTATCGACGTACTCCGTTATTCATTGAATATTGCTAACGCGGCATATACACGGAACGAAGTGCTTGCGCGCCCGACCTTGGCCGCCATCGATCGCGTGCCGGCTGTTTTCTACAGTGGCGCGACGATCACCTTGGGCATCGCCGGTGTCGGCGGCGGCACTAGTACCATCGTCGACAAACCGGTAGGTGTCAGCCTGACGGTAACGCCAACCTTTATCGACGACGATAACATTCTGGTTTCGATGCGCGCGACCCGCTCTTTTCTCCAAAACGACCTGGTACCAGCTGGCTCGTCGGTCTTGCTGCAGCAATCGCGAAATTCAGTCAGCGCCAGCTCGACGCTCAAGTTCGGGGAAACCTTTGTCGTCAGCGGTTTGATCGCTCAGCAAAATACGCTTTCCGAATCGGGCACCCCGATTCTGCAAGATATCCCCGTGCTTCAATACCTATTCAAGAATTCCGCGAAGACCGACTCGAATCTCGAGATCATTACGATGATCACCGTTCGGCGCCCGCCGGACAGCGCGATAGGAGCGGGAAAAGCCGCTGCAAAATCCGGCGTGGCTCCGCATAAGCTCTCCGGCACGGTCAACGAGTTTGTCCGCTTGCAATCTATGCCACCGGTGATTGACGAAGCTCTGGTAACGCTGCAAGCGCAAAACCAGAATTATCGAAGGTTAAGGAATAAGGATTTGGTGCCGGAAGGCAACGGCTCAAAGTCGAAACTCCAGAGCATCCTGGACGACTTCAAAGAGATGATTTATTACTAGCGGACACGCCCGCTCCTCGCAGCCGTAGGTTGAGAGGCCGGCATAAGGACATGTCTGGGAGTCGTTACGCGGCCCATGATCAAGCCGAGAAACGCGACCGTAAGCTACGGTCGCAGCGCCGGGGACTTCGTCACGATATCGTCGTGCCGGCCTCTATTTTGCGCCCGGCGGCAGTGCGGTAGTGCCGCCGGCCTTCGCGCAGCCACCCTTGACCGTATATTTCCATTCGGTTGGGTCCATATCTTTTTTCGCTTGGCCCGCACATGAATGGGTGCCCATTACACTGGCGCAGTCATTCTGCCCGGCTTTTGCGATCCCGAAACATTTTTCCTTGTCGGAACCGGCATCCGCGGCTACGGCCGTTCCGGTGACGCATACAGCAGCAAAAGCTGCGGCAAGCAAGGTGTGACGTTTACTCATGGCATGACCTTTGGTTGCGTGTGAATTGAAATTCGCCTTGACGACCCTGCAATGCGTGGAGAAAATTCCCGGCCCGCGCTCGTTGACGGGAAAAATGGCATCTCATTGCGCCAAAACCTGTTACGCGAAAATATGAATATGCGCTGAATAATAAAGGTTTTCAAGGTTTATCTTCGTTGCGTCGAAATAGGTAGTTTTGCGTTTTTCAACGATTTTTTCAAATGACTGGTTTCGGGCGCAGTGGGCGATCGTCGAGAACAAGAGACAGCAATAGCAACCTGGTAAATTTTGTGATCTTCCAGAACATGATTGGGAATGTGTATGTTGTAAGTAAGCCCCGTCACCCCTCCGCTTTGCAAACCCCGCAAACACCAAGTCCAGCAATATTTCCGATAACCCGTCTTGCCGCCGCTGACTGTTCGGCACCTGCTTTGCCATATCCTGGTATTTATCGAGGCCATCAGCAACGGAGTCCAGCATTACGGCCTTGTCTCAATCAACGTCAAAATAATCAAGATCGATTTTCTTAAGCGTGTAAATTGCAGTCGTTGATACCCCGATGTTATGGTCAATCATTAACTGGGTCAGTTTTTCGCCATTAATCAGTACGATCTTCTTTTGTTGAAGCCGTTTCACAAAATCAATGCCATCGCGTGTGAAGGATGATGTCGTGATTAGCACCCCTTTTTGCGCTCCATGGCCTTCAAGGCTACCGGTAAAATCCCTGACCTCACGCGAAGGAACGACGTTATCGACAGCATATCGTTTTGCTTGTAAATAAATGATATCCAGCCCTAACTTGTCTTCCTTAATTATCCCATCAATTCCGCCGTCTCCGGTTTTCCCGAGCGTTTGCCCAGCATCTTTTCTTGATCCACCATATCCCATTGCCACGAGCAAATCGACGACAAGCTTCTCAAAAAAGCTGGGGGGATTCTTTAGAATTGTATCGAGCAGATTCGACGCGAGTTGAGATCGTAAATCTTGATACGCATTTTCAATCTGTTCATCTGGAGTGGCTGGCTCTGCGTCACCCTTATCTTGAGCGGTGACGTTAGCATGATGTTCGCCGCCGTCTAGTGTTTGACTATCTCTTTTATAGAACTTGGCAAATTCAGGAAATTGGCAAAGGGTTTTAACCCGAATGGTTGGCGGGGTTGCTTTTAGTAAATCCAACCCTCGCTGTGTAATTTTGAATCTGCCCCTTGACGGAAAATCCAATAGACAGGCTTTCCCAAAATACGATTTTACCCAGGCTGTTCTATTGTAAAACTTTGTTTGCCCCGACGCCATAAGCTCCTGAAGGTCCGCGTCTGACAGCTTCAGTTGATTTGCAATCGTTTCACCAATTTCCATTACGGTACGTTCTTTGCCGTCACTGCACACTTGCAAGAACGGAAGCATTAAATCTTGAAACCCAGGAACGGCCATATGTTGCCCTTCTCTTATTGGTCATGTATAGCCTGAAAGCGAATCCATCACCCCTTAAAAAATCTCCTTGCCCTTCCAGCCCCTGAATCCTTAATTTTCCCTACCTTAACGAGGTCGTTCAGAGCAAACGACATGCGTCCTGCCAGTTTCTGTTTGTGCTCTTTTGTCGGCTTAAAGCCAAGCTTACCAATGGCAGCGTCCAATATTTCCGAAGCTGATTTCGGTTCCACGTCCAACAAGTCCACCCAGTAGTCACCACCGGTAAACGGAAGCTGATTACCACGCTTTGCAGGCTTTGCTGGCTTAGCTTTTGTTGCTGATTTTTCTGCTTTCGCTGGTTTGGCTGCCTTTTCCGCCTTCGTTGATGTCACTGGCTTGGCTACAGCTTGACCCTTGGACTTCGCAACCGGCGCGGCTGTGAATGGTTTCGTATCGAGAACACCTCCATCAACGGTGACGAGATGAGCAATCGTCTTTTCTAAGGCCTCAATGCGTGCATTAAAATGGGAAAGACCCTGTTTAGCGTGGGCAATTTCGGCTTCGATTGCTGCTTTTGCGGATTCAAGATTTGACGACATGGGTAGTTCTCCTTGCTGGATCATTGAATAATATGGTGGTCAATAGTGTACCAAACTGCCGCACGAAGCAACCACTGTAATCTGATTTAGCGACCGGTCAACCTGCAATCAGCGTGCTTTCTTTTGCAATCGATTCGACAGCTTCTCGATAACCTCCACAACCAATTCCCGGTCGGCTTCCGATAACTTCTTGATTAATCCGGCAATGTACTCGGCTTGATCTGTCGGCCGGTGGCTCGATTCAATCAGCAAGGCGTCAACGCCACAGCCAAAAATGTCGGCCAATTCCATAAGCCGCGCAATCGTTGGCATTACGGTGCCACGCTCGATGCGCGAAACTGCCTCGTAGCCAATATCCAGATGTTCGGCGACCACTTCCTGGGTAAGTCCACGCTCCGACCTCTTTTTCGCAATTGTGCGTCCCACTGCCTTTGCAATTGAGCAGTTCAGCTATCGTCATGTCTTGGGCATTCGGCACGGTTCTGTCGCGTTAACTGCGAAAATATGAAAAATGGACGAGCATGTGCGCCGCCCCTGAAACTGGGCGGATTTACCCTGCCAACGCATAAAACTGCTCAGCAAAAGACATCTTGTCTCCGCCAACTATCATGAGTTGGCCTTTGCGAATCATGTGCATGAGTTCAATGCCAGCCAGGACGTTTTTGGCAGATCGAAAAGATTTAAAGTCGAACATCGGTTTGGTGATGCGTTTAATCGCACGATGGTCCTGCTCAACGATATTATTGAGATATTTGACTTGTCGAACGATGATCTGAATTTCCCTGCCGACATTGACCTCATTGATCGCCGCCTTGTTTGAACCGCTCTTATCCATCGTGACTTTTTCAATGCGACAGAACCACATTGCGTTGGCGGCGGCGACCGGTAGAAATTTACCTTTCCTTTAATTACGCATGCGCCGCCGGAACTTTCGTTGGTTGTGCTGCCGGCAGTACGGCAGAAAGCGAAAACGTCACAACAAAATTTACGGACAAGGCAATCAGGCCAATATAAACGGGATATGTATTGCCGGCAATGTTCAATGCATAAATCGGTTTGAGGTCTTGGATAAATGCAAGAGACGTTCCACAGGTGATACCCGCAAGCCAGCCGATAAAGAGCGCCGGAAGTTTTAGGCTTCTTGTGTAAAGCGAAAAAACGATAGCTGGGAAGGTTTGCAATATCCACACGCCACCAAGCAATTGCAAGTCGATCGCAAATTTGGTCGGCAAAAATATTATGAAAACCAACGCCCCAAATTTAACTGCCAAGGATGCAAACTTTGCGTTGCTAGCTTCTTGTTGGGGAGTGATATTGGCATTCACCAACGGTTTCCAAAGATTGCGCGTGAAGAGATTGGCAGCACCAATGGACATAATCGCAGCGGGCACCAAAGCGGCAATTGCAATGGCAGCAGCAGCAAAACCAACGAACCATGCGGGAAAAAGTTTTGCAAATAAAGCGGGAACAATTTCAGAACTATTACTGACCTTTACGCCCGCAGCAATTGCCATGTATCCCATTAGTGCAATGAGGCCCAATAATAGGGAGTAGGCAGGCAGGAGGATTGCGTTCTTTTTGATCGAAGGTTCCCCCGAAGAGCTGAGAATCGCCGTCATCGTGTGCGGGTACATAAAAGCAGCCATCGCGGAACCAAAAGCCAATGACCCATAGGCTAGAAATTGCGCAGGCTTGAGGACAATTCCCGTCGCTCCGCCTTTGATGGCAAAGTAATGATTAGCTGCATCGAATACGGATGCATATCCGCCGAGTTTGCTGGGGATCAGGCAGACTGCAGCAATCACTACGATATAAATCATAATATCTTTTACAAAAGCAATCATCGCCGGTGCACGAATGCCACTGGCATAAGTATAAAAAGCAAGAATCAAGAACGCAATGACCAGCGGTATTTCACCGGAGATACCCAGGCTTTTAATCACGACTTGCATGCCGACCAGTTGGAGCGCGATGTAAGGCATCGTTGCTACAATTCCGGTTACGGCAATAGCTGCAGCGAACCATTTTCCACCATAAATGCCCTGTACAAAATCGGCTGCCGTGATGTGATTCCCTTTATGACAAGCAGTCCACAGTCTAGGCATTACCATAAATACAAATGGATAAACGATGATGGTGTAAGGCAATGCAAAGAAACCATATGCACCAACGGCATAGACCAGAGCAGGCACTGCGATGACAGTATAAGCGGTGTAAAAATCACCGCCAATTAGAAACCAAGTGATCCATGTACCGAATTGGCGGCCACCCAGGCCCCACTCATGAAGTTGGGTAAGGTCACCCGCTTTCCAGCGGGCAGCCATAAAGCCAATAACGGTGACAAGAACAAAAAAACCAAGAAATACAAAGCTGGCGGTGACGTTCAATGTTGTCGGCATCATTTACCCACCTTGTACGCAATAAGGATAATCAGCGAGGTAAGAGGAACCCAGAGAAATTGATACCAGTAAAAAAAGGGGAAGCCAAATAATGCAGGTTTGACATCGTTATAAAATGGAATCCAAAGAAGAGCTATGTAAGGCAGTAACAAAATAATTTTTGGAAAGGCTGTTCGAAACCAAGATGTACGCTCTGCATTATTACTATTACTATTTGACATGTAGTCTCCTTTTGTCTGTTGCGAGTCATCCGAACCCTTTGCGGGTCACGGATAGCCTTTGTATCGCCATCTATTGGCGCAACTTTTGTTTGGTGATCCTTGCAATACGAGAAACCGGGGTGTCAATACCGGGAATTTTGATTGTTTCAATGCTCATATTTTCCGTGAAGTAAACGTAGCCGGAAAAGATCGATGATAATATCTCAGATTGTGTTGAGATAAATTCAACGAGGCATTGAGCCGATTGCATGCAACGAAATTGGTTCTGTCGCGTTAACTGCGAAAATATGAAAAATGGACGAGCACCGCTATCGCGGACAGTTATCAAAACGGTTAATGTCGTAGTGGCTGCGTGGATTAAAAATGGCACGTTCAAAAACTGACCAATTTGCATCCGTTCAGTTTTGTACTGCCAAAAGTCAGTCAGCTGTTGTCGCAATGGTATTTATTTGAACGAATGGTACAAAAAATACAGAAAATTTTGATGATCCGTCCCAGTTCGGCAAAAGTCAGCGGTAACTCGTTGATTCCGTTCGGACTTTTCGCAACAGGATTTCAGTTCCGACGATAATGGTTCGGCATAGGTTCGGTGTATGCAGTCAGGCTCAGCGGCAAGCGGAAAAATCCTTTACAATCTTCAACTTACGGCTCATAAATTTCAGGGGGGCTCCTTCTGTTAGTCCGCAGGTCCCTGGTTCGAGTCCAGGTCGGGGAGCCAACGTATTCAAGCACTTAGCCCAGCCCACAAAGTTGGGCTTTTTGCTTTCCGCTTCCATGTATGCGCAACGCAGGACTTTCTGCCGAGTCGAAATTGGTTTGCCATGGTTGTACACAGCGGCACGCCTTGATATTGATAGGGAATGAAAATGAAAAATGTAATTATCGCAGCAGTCGTTCTTTTAGCCGGGTGCGCCAATACCAACAACCCGGCGGCCGTCGCAAAAGCGACAACGACCCTTCACGATCCGTACACCAGACAAACTTTCGTGACCGGCGATTTGGTGAAAGAGCGCAATTATCTTGGCTTTAGTAAATTGCTTTACCGACTTGAAGCAGAAATCAGGAATGGTAACGAACCCAATATTCGGTTGTACGTGGGAAGCAATTCTGCGGAGCATGGGTTCCTGTATTCCGCTAGCGATATTGACGCGACTGTATTGCCGGTTGCGCAGGTCAATACTGAATTGACAGCCAACGCGCGGGCCGACGAGAATGTTGCGTTGACACTTTCCCGTCCATACCTTGAAAGCCATAAGACATCGGGGCTAGATATCCGTATTGGCGGAAATCGCGGCGCATTAATAGTGAAAGTGCCGGGGCCATATATAGCCGGGTTCTTGGCGAAGCTGGATGACGTAAAGACGCAAAGTGATAAATGTGGCGGCCAAGTAAATTCGGACGCAGAGACAGGTTTTTTTACTGGCATATTCCATTCGATGGCGAAGGACGGTAAATTGCCCAATACTGAATGCAGCCGTTGAGAGTCTGACATGGCCGGCTTCGTGTCGAAATATTTCATTCAGCAATTTTTGGTAATCGCGTAAGCTGCGGCATTCCCCGCGCCGAATACACCGCCCTTTTCTGCTGCTCAAGTCTTTAAGCGGCTCTCGCGAAAATGAAACCTGCTAAGCAAGCAAACTCTTTTCAAGATCGTCCAACGCTTTGCGTATTTCCGCCAGGATAAGCGTATCCGCAAGGCGCTGATCGATCTCTGCAACATCCCAATCGAAAATGGCACGATATTTTTCGACCAAGCGTTTTACGTCAGTGCCGATCTGGTTCCGGTGAGCTTCAAGTTCGATTTGTTCAATCTTTTTCATTTTATGTTCAACCCGCATCGAAAAATGGGAATCAGCCAAGCACCATGCCTACAGGTGGCGACACTGAAAATCCATATTGCCATCTTAGTCCATTATCCATTCTTCAGCTGTGCGTTACCGAACATATATACGTCTTAAAATGGCGGGATGAACTGCTTGCCGAGACTCCACACGCCTGTCCTCTGCACTCCGTCGATCAATGACTATGCTGCCTTCGTCGGTCACGTAGGGTAATGGAAATTGAATTCCGCTACGACGGTCGAGGATATAACGTTGAATAATAATTTTTGGGTCATCTTGATCCATGTTCGAAGCTTTCTGTAAGACGTGTCGCAAAGCCTTAGGTTCACGCCAATATATTTCCTTGAGACACGCTCATGGCATTATCAATGCCTTGATGTGGTCGTTCCATACCGTGATGATTGATACCGTCAATTCCTCGCGCCGGAAACAATCTGTGGACTAAACTGGTTCCGGCGTATCGAGGACCGAACGCAATTCTGAAATCTAAGCGGCTTTGATATTCGAGGGCTGCTTAACCTTTGTCCTACCGATCGTCCCTATGCTTCTGCCTCGCCGCACGTTGATGCTTGGCAAGATGTCTGGACGCGTGGGAGACGCGAGCCTTATCGTGCATTTCCGCCACCTGACGATCATTCCGTGCATCTGGATGCTGACTACGTAAGTCATCTTGGCCTTCTGCTTGTGCAAGCGAACTAAACGCGAAGATGACCACGGTAACGCTGATAAGTTTTTTCATGATGTCTTTCACAATTGTCGTAAGAATTGATTGGGGTGAAATTTTCGCAATTGGTTCAATTTGAATCAAGGACAGTTTTGGTGCGGAGAGTGTAATTAGTTGTTTGTAATCGGGCCAAGTTATTTGTGTTTCCATTCACGCATTTCGAAGGGACCATTACCCGGTTGCTGCAGGTTCCAGGAAGGGCCGGTCCACGCATTGCTCTTCAACAGGGCACACGCCGACCGCCTTAGAAGCGCATCGTGCCCCAGCAAAATAGAACATTGCCATAGCCTTCACCGCCAGGAACGTAACTTGCGTCAACTGAAAACTTCTGGTATTCAAGTGAAACGATAGGCAGTATCCCTGGAATGGGCGTGTAGTGCCCAATGTCTGTGCGGGTGGTCAGAAATGCCGTGTACCCAACCCCAGCTCTGAGTTTATCGGTCAGATGCCAAAACGTTTTGTAGGCATATCCGGCGATATATTCCGGCTTGAAGTGTGAGTCATGGAAGCCCATCACGTACAGGCCGCGCCAATCACCGTTCTGATCATAAACGCCTTTGCCGACGCCTAGCCCCAAAGGACTTTCATCGTAACCGCTAATTTTTCCCTGACTATAGGCAAAGCGCATGTGATACGTGCGGAGGGGAAGATAAACTTCCGGCTTTCCTTCATTCCAAGTGCTTTCAACGCGTTGAACAGCCTGGTCGTACCAGGAATCAGACGGTGCAATATCGTCGGCCGAAGCAACGCCTGCCAATGCTATTGACGTAAGAGCAACGGCGAAAATACGACTGGAGAAACGATAGATAGAGCAGATCATGATGTCAGTTTCGGAAATCGCTGCTGGCTTCAGGTGATGCCACCCTCCGAATTTATCATTCAAATTCCGATTGCATCCGAAGCCAGCCGCACAGTCAATTTACCAGTAAGCCTGGAGCAGAACGTGGCCAGCCCGTGATCCCTGATCTATCCTGTCGGGCCTGTAGTCCGCAGGAAGGTATCCGGCAAAATCGCTTGAGCATATCCGGTTCCTTGATCCAAATGGCCCGTTGATCAACGCTAATCAGTCCGGCTTCGTTCAATGCGGACAAAGTGCGGCTTACTGTTTCAAAGGATAAGCCCAGATAGTTACCGATATCGCGGCGCGTCATCCGGAGGTTGAACTCTGTTTTGGAATATCCGCTCTCGGAATATCTTTCCGAAAGAGATATCAGAAACCGTGCAACCTTGGCTTCTGCGTTGGGGGCGCTGAGCATGTCCAACATGGCTTGTTTGCGCAACAATTCCCGACCGAAAATGTCGCAGATAACATTTTCTAATTCGACATGGGCATGGCTTAACGCCACCAGATTATGAAAAGGCAGCATGATAAGACTGCAGTCCGACAGCGCAACAGTTTCTGAAGAATATCGTTTCGTTGAAATACTATCTGCGCCAAACACGTCTCCCTTCATTGGAAAGTCAAGTACTTGCTCATATCCCAAGTCATCAATTGAAACCGTTTTTAAAAACCCGGAAATGACAATGAAAAGGGAAACGAACTGTTGACCGACCGTATGGATTCGCTGTCCAGCCCTGAACTGAACGTGCTGAAACAGTAAGTCCTTACCCACAATCGAAACGCTAAATGGGATATGCAGCAACTCACAAACCTCCATAAAATTTGTCCAAGGTTTACCTCGGGACTTTCGCCCGACCTCATCCGGCATTGCTTGATGCATAGCCGTCAATGGCAAATCAACGGAGACTTGATGCAATTGCGTGGTGGACATAAGCATAAGCGCTTTCATAAACAAGGAATTTAACCATATTCTCTGTCCTGCCAAGGCATCGCCGGCATTTGATGCGACAGAGGCAAGAGGTCACCATAACCGTTCAAGCGTCGTTACTCCGTGCGCCAACGAACATAGCGTTGCCGCATCCGTGTCCGGTGTCTACGATGGGTTCTGCACAGATGTAATGGAATGTTGCAATGAATTATTATTGAACACGGAGCCCCTATGGTCGATCCGTAATCCTCCCTTCCCCCTGTGATGAGTGGATTCAATCCGTCACCCAAAGGTGCCGCGGATTTTTTTGCTCCTGAGTCAGTAGATCGGGGAATATCGGGAGTGGGCACGTCCAGACAACTAATGGTCTACCCATGCTATGTGACTTACCGCACCGACATTGAATTGATCTCGGCTGTACCTTGCTCGCATTGCCATGAGGTTTGAAGGAACAAGATCATGAACATCAAAAAAACGTTTGTGGCCCTTACTCTTGTAATCGGCATGATTGCCAGCGTTGCGGCCCATGGCTGGGCAATACAGGAAGACCGAGGTAGCACCGTACTAATCTGGTGCGAAGATGGTTCGTATGCAACGGTCGGAAAATCGAAGGGCGGATGGACTGTCATTTCTCCCGGCAAAAACGGGACTGCTGGCGGCCAGTTTGACATTGTAGGTCAGGCCGCACTTACGGCTTGCAGAGAATAGCCCCCAGCTCCTGCCTGCCGCTCCTGCCGCTTCTCCCGCTTCTCCCGCTTCAATTCATCTCGGTACTACGACAACGGATGGTGCAGGTAGTATTGATCACTCTTGAAAATGTAGTTGTAACAGTTCGTAAACAAACCCCGGAATTGATTTACAAATCAGTTACAAAAAACTTGGAAAATACCCTTATTCTTTGGATTGAATAGACGTTATCGAGGATAGCATGTAGCTAACGCCGTAAATATCGATTCTACCGAAGGGAATATTATGTCCATTTCATCCATCAATCAAAGCCTTTACTCTTTGATCAACAACCAATCTTCCAGTACGTCATCTGTCAATTCAAAATCTCAGGATACAGATGGCGGCAATAACGGTACCAGCATTTCTGCATCGGGGGGCGGTGGGAACTTTGCTTCCGCAATCATGCTAGCACTGTCGCAAATTGGTGTGTCTCCAACGGCAGCAAGTAACTCGACAAGCTCTTCCGGCACGTCCACATCACAAACTCCCGCTCAGGCTTTGGCTGCATTCATGCAAAGTCTGGCTGCAGCCCTGCAATCTCAATCTGGCACGCAAACGCCGGCGGCAGCCGGTTCTCCTGCTGGCACTGGAAGCAGCGGCGCCAATGCCACGACTGGCACATCGACATCACAGAGTCCAGCGCAAGCGTTGGCTGCATTTATGCAAAGTCTGGCTGCGGCCTTACAATCCCAGTCTGGAACACAATCCAGTGCGGTTACTGGAGGTAGCTCCACCGATGCCACAACCGCGGTAGCGGGCCATGGCCATCATCATGGCGGCGGGTCCGGCAATATTGGGAGCGAGCTGCAAAGCCTTGAGCAGCAACTTTCGTCGTCATCCAGTGGCACAACAACCGGCAACTCGGGGACAACTTCATCAAGCTCTGCGGCAGACGCACTTCAACAAAGTTTCAGCAACCTATTGGCCGCAAATGGCGCGTCTGGAAGCACGGCAACACTAGGCAGCTTCTTACAGCATCTTTCACAAAACCTTGAAGGCGCTTCGTCTACCGGGAATATTGTTAATACGGTAAGCTGAGAATAGCGCCGCCAAGATCAAAGGCTGAAAAAAAGATGACGCTATTGAAGCAACCTTCATTCGTTGTCAGACGCCTCCATTGACCGGCCTGCCGGTTGGCTTGACCGATGATTTGGCGGCGGATGCGGGGAAGCAAACACAGTGGCGCGCTTTTCTGAAAAAGAACACACTGGGACCGATTGCGCTGAGCGGTGTAGTTCAGATGCTGCGAGGCGTATTCCAAAAAATTGGGGCGATCTGGTTCTCGTCATCTGCATGAAACCGGCTGAGGATTTTTTTCGTCCTCCCGATCACGAAAGTCAGTCAAAAACGAACCCCTTGCCGAAAATCTGCTGTCGCCCGCGAGAAATTCTTCCGGCAACGGGTCGAACTAATTGCGATGATCATCATCCTGACGATCCCCGCGATGATCCCCGCGATGATCCCCTTGATGATCTCCTTGATGGTCCCCACGGTCTCTTTCATGATGATCTTCACCCCGATGCTCGTCATATCCTCCCCAGACGCAACCCGACAGCATCAACGCTGTCACAAACAGAATTATCAGTTCGACCGACCGTGATTTTTTCATTTTTCAACCTCTTCAGTGTTAACCAAAAATTTGGCTATGCAGCATGAACATCACGATAAACGTTCAAGCTCGGTAAAACCGTACGCCAGCGAACACAACTGAAGGAAATATTTTCGACATCTCATCTGTATCCCCGCACACGATTCCATCGCGTGTTGCTCAGGGCCATTTCCCTTCACCCGGGTTTGGCCGCCGTTTTCAGGCCGATACATCTTGTTTCAATCGTTATTGAATTTGGCGGACGGTGCGGCGTTATCATGTGTTAATAAGGACGCAAGCGATATTGTCCTACCATGTAAGAGGATCATTATCATGAGAAAATCTTTCGTCGTTGCAACCGCTGGGATATTGGCTGGTGCCGCCCTTTTGTTGTGTAGTGCTTCTGCCATGGCGCACGGCGGTATCTCGGTGTCAATCGGCGTCCCTGTTCCTATCATAGTAGCGCCGGGTCCCTACATCAGCCCACCTCCAATTGTCTATGGAGGCTACTACGGCCCGGCCGTACAATATGGTTCTCCTTATTATTACGGCCATCCGTATTACGGTGATCCCTATTATGGTCGTGGATGGCACGGCCATCGTAATGGCCGCGGATGGTACGGACATGGCAATGGTCATGGATATCGCGGGAACCATGAAGGACATCGCGGCTCACATCGTTAGACAAGCCGATATCCAAAAGACGGCCTTGCTTGCGACAGTTGTAAAAGAAAGTAACAAAGCAAGACTATTGAATACAGAGAATCTACAGTTACTCCTGTAATCCTCCCCTTCTACTTTGCAAAAAGTAGTTTCAGTCCGCCGCCGCAAGGTGCTGCGGATTTTTTTTGTCGAACTGTTCGCTTCGGCATTGCGTGATAATTTTTTCGCTTCTGGACGTTGCGCGTTGTGGCGCGATCTAATTCACTGGTTGCATAGGCTCGCGCCGCGCCGTTTTTGGTTTGATTCAACCAGGCTGCACGCTGCCCCCGTCAAACGACTGCTCTGTTGTTACAGTCTCGTCCATATTCCGCAGATCACGCTACCTTTCATTCACGTCGGTATTGGCGTTGTCAATCCGAGTAATCAATTGTAAGAGTTTGAACCAATCATCAGGCAATCAATCTATCTTGTGTTCGCATTGCCGCCTTTGCAATTAGTTGCCTTGATTGAGAGGAGGTTCACAGCGTCCGATTGTAGTTTTTTAATTTTTGTATGACTCGACGGAAAACCCCTTTTAGTTAACGCATTCAATTTGGAGAGAACAATGAAGAAAATTACTTTGGCTGTATTGGTGGTTGCAGGATCTCTTAGTGCATCTACTGCATTCGCAGCCGACCAAGGCTTATATATTTTAGGCGGCGTTGGGCGAACAACCGGCGGGGACGGTGGTCAGTCATCCGTGGATAATGCATTGACATCGGCAGGAGCAAGTGGATTTTCTTCGAACATGGACACGCCTACTTTGTACAAGCTGCAAGCAGGGTATCAACTGAACAAAAACTTAGCGGTTGAGGGTGGTTATCTCGGCTCGAACAATGCGAGTTATTCTGCCTCCGGCGGCAATCTTCCAGGCACTGTCAATTCTTCAGCGAGCGTCAGCGGCTGGAACGTCACTGGCGTCGGCATATTGCCGCTTAACGATAAATTCAGCCTACTCGGTAAGCTAGGCGTGGCCGATATGAAGGAATCAGCTACTGCACAGGGAGGCGGTTTCTCTGCCTCGACGAGCGGCTCCAAGTCCGGCTTAACCTACGGCGTTGGCGTCAAATACGACTTGACCAATGCTTTGTTCGTTCGAGCAGATTTGGATAGCTACGACATCGGCAATTCCAACACTTCCAGTCGAAGCACGGTCGGGATGGTCGACATCGGCTACAGATTCTAATCGGTCAAATGTTCAACTTCGAAGGCTGACCCAGAGTACCGAAGCTGCGTGCAAAAGTTCAGCCGATTAACTTGCGCAGGATTTTATCTAGGTTCAGATACGATCCGAATTTGACTAGTAGTAGGTCAACACCAGATGTTCCGTCGACCCATTTTCGTACTGTATATCGGTTGAAATTGGAGTCAAGGTGCCGTCGGCATCGATGCGATAGAAATCCTTCTCGGTCTCCGTCAACATGGCCGATGTGTTATAGCTTTGCGTGATCAAATCTATCATCGCCGAGCTAGTCGTGTCCGCTTGCACAGCGTAGCTCAAAACTTGCGTACCGTTGCTTGTCACCTTTGTGCTATCCGTGTACAGATTTTCTGTGCCTATCGCCGCGGTCTCGCCAACGGATACCGATGCGGGTATCGATGGGAGCATCAGGTACACACCAAAGACGCCGGCACTGATGAAACCAAGCGGAACATAATTGCCGTTGTAGTAGGAGGTGGAAGTCTGTTCGATTACCGCAGGCACGCAGTTAGTGACTGACATCGTCAACGACGCGTTATAAGACAGCGCCGCCGCTCCTTCAAACGTCGCACCCGCCGTGGCGGCTGCTACCGCTTTGGCCCCAGCTCCCACACAAGAGCCGGAAACAGTAAAGGCCTTCGTGAACCCTTTTGAAATGAGCGCTTGGTACCCGATCTGGAATGGAAACGATTGCGTTGAAGTTACCGGCGTACTACTGCCGCCACCCCCGCCACCTCCACCGCAACCGGATAGCAAGCTTGCGGCAACCATACCCAGAAAAGCCGTCTCAAGAATTATCTTCAAATCGTATTTCATTTGCGCCATTCGAGGTGTTGACTACCATGATTTAACTGATAGAAGAAGCCCTGCCGGCAGCGAGAATTGAAGTGCGAACAAATTACCGCATTAAAACTTGTAGCCTGCGGCAATCATCGCCATCGTATTACGAACGGAATAATTGGAATTGCCAATGTTGTAGCTATCCAAACCTACTCGCATAAAAATGGTATCGGTAAAGTCATATTTGGCATCAATGCCATAGGTTAAGTCCGTTTTTGTACTGCTGGTAGAGGACGAGACGCCGGCACGCTGCGTGGTGGCTTTTTCCTGCATATCGGCGATACCAATTTTTCCCAACAAACTGAATTTATCGGCAACGGGCAATATGCCAACCGCAGTTAAGTCCCAGCCGTTAATGCTGGCTGTTCCAGTGACTGCTCTACGCAGGCTACCCCCGGCAGCCGAGTAGTGCGCGTTATCCGCGCCGAGATAACCGCCTTCCACTGCCCAATTCCTGTTTATTTGATACCCGGCTTGCAACTTGTACAAAGTCGGCGCGTTTACGCTGGAAGAGAATCCTACCGCCCCCGCTGCCGTCAGCCCATGGTCCAACAACGACTGACCGCCGTTTCCCGTTATTCTGCCGACCTCGCCCAGCAGATACAATCCGTCGTCACCGGCAACTGCGGTAGATGCGCCAAGCAAGCCTGCGATTGCCATTACGGCCAAAGTACTTTTCTTCATGATTCATTCCTAATTTAACAAGGCAAACTTGCGGCTTTGGCTCTTCATTATATGCCGCCAGGCCCCTGGCTAGCGATTACCTGGGCGCGATTCATAGCGCAAGTTAATGCAGTGTTGCCAAGTCGCAACATTCCCTGATCTGCTGTTCTAGAGAATTGCCGCAAGTGCAACGGCGGAGGCGGCAAGCTCGATCGGCTTATGGATGCTTATAGTGTGCCGGATCGATTGCACTCGCTGCACAAAGCTTGATTAAACGCAAAGCGGCTGCGTCAGCCACACCAGCGCCATAATAGGAGAATAGAATCGAGAATACAATCGAGAATAGAATCGAGAATNNAATAGAATCGAGAATAGAATCGGCAGTCGCCATATTGCTGAGAATCGCTTAGAATTTGAACAGGTAGCGGATTAAAGCAGATTCTTACGGCAATTCATTTTCCCGAGGAGCATCATGGCGATGGCCAACCGGCGCACAAAAGTTGATCGACATGTGCGCGCCATTGTCCGTCGTTATGGCGGTGACCCTACTTATATGCTGCAGATCCTGCGCGAAGCGCAGGAGTGGCACGGCTGGATTTCCCCGGACATTATCGATACGCTTGAAGCTGCGCTGAAAACGCCGCGCACCAAGATCGCTGCCGTCGCCGGCTTCTACGCATTTTTGTATACGGAGCCCTGCGGAAAATACCGCGTGCTGTATAGCGACAACATTACCGACCGCATGCTCGGCAACATGCATTTGGTCGAGCGCATGGCTGCCAATCTCGGCGTCGAACGCGGCAAGACATCGGCCGACGGGCTGGTCAGCATCGAC
>PKWO01000153.1 GCA_003132085.1 Oxalobacteraceae bacterium
GGCTGGATTTGGTGCAACACTGCAAAAATTGAACACCCTGTCGCCGGTACTGCTGGAGTTGACTGAACAGATTGCAACCCTGAAAGCACAAAGCCAGGCATCGCCCCGTGAGGTTTCCGCTGCGGGTCAGCTGGAAATGTTGACGCAGCGGCTCGGACGCAGTGCCAGTGAATTCATGACGGCTGAAGGGGTGAACCCGGAAACGGCGTTTTTGCTGGGTAAGGATACCAATACTTTTCGGGATATTACCGACGGCTTCCTCAATGGCAGCGAGGTACTGCGTTTACCGGTAACCAAGGATCAGGACACGCGCGAGAAGCTGACCGAGTTGCAAACCGCGTTTGGAGACTACCAGCAGTCGGTTCAGTCGATTCTCGGCAATCTGCAAAACTTTATTGCGGCCAAACAGTCCGAGCTGCTGATCTCGAGCGAAAATGAGAAACTCAAAAGCAGTTTGTCGATACTGCAGAAGAGATATCGCGACGAGCAGGATTCGTTGAGTTGGACATTCTGGGCGATGATCTTGTCAGCGACGCTGGCGCTGGTGGCCGCGACCGGAATCGCGCTTGTGTTCCTGCAAGACGGCCGCAATCGTACCAAAGAAGCGGAATTGCGCGGGCAGGAAGCGGAAGTTCAGCGGCAGCAAGCGCAGCAGCAAGAGGAAGCGGCGAAGCATGCCAATGATCAGAATCAGGCTGCTATTTTGCGCTTGATGAATGAGCTGCAAGAAGTGGCGGACGGAGATTTGACGGTGCAAGCGACGGTGTCGGAAGACATTACCGGTGCGATTGCCGACTCGGTGAACTACACGGTTGAAGAATTGCGTGGTCTGGTTGAACGTGTCACCAATACGGCCCAGCAGGTCACCTCCGCATCCAATCAGGCGCAAAGCATTTCCACCGAACTGCTGACGGCATCGCAAAGACAATCACGCGAGATTCAGGAAACCGGGCAAGCGGTACTGGACATGGCAGCACAGATTACCGATGTGTCCAAATCGGCCAATGAGTCTGCCGAAGTGGCGCGCCAGTCGGTGTCGGCCGCGGAAGAAGGATCAAAGGCGGTGGAAAACGCGATCAAGGGTATGAACGAAATTCGCGAGCAGATTCAGGAAACATCAAAACGAATCAAACGACTGGGAGAGTCCTCTCAAGAGATTGGAGAAATTACCGAGCTGATTTCCGATATTACCGAACAGACCAACGTGTTGGCGTTGAACGCCGCTATTCAGGCTGCTTCTGCCGGGGAAGCAGGACGCGGATTTTCGGTGGTGGCCGAGGAGGTTCAGCGACTGGCGGAACGCTCGGGCGAGGCAACCAAACAGATTGGCGCGTTGGTTCGGACGATTCAAACCGATACCCATGATGCAGTGGCGGCGATGGAAAAATCCACGCAGGGCGTGGTCGAAGGAGCCAAGCTTTCCGACGCGGCCGGTGCGGCGTTGTCGGATATCCGGCGCGTGTCGAATCGTTTGGCGGATCTGATTCAAAATATTTCGTCTGCAACGGAGCTGCAGGCGACGTCGGCTAACGGCGTTGCGCTGAATATTCAAAACATTCTGACGGTGACCGAAAAAACGCAAGAGGGTACGCAACAAACCGCGCGTTCGATTCGCGAACTTTCCAAATTGGCTGAAGAACTCAAAAACTCGGTGTCCCGCTTCCGCGTGGCGGCTTGATCCGATAGCGCTTCGATTTTTGACCGGCAGTGGCTGCGGCCTCTATAAAATGCATGCGGATAGGCCGACGGTTAGGCTGATTTCCTATTGAACCTCCGTGAGGTACTCATGACCACCCTTTCTTCCAATTCGCCGCAAGGCGCTCGGGATAACTTTGATACCGGACCGCTATCCTGGGTGATGGCTGAAATCCGGGTCGCGTTAAACCTGTCCAAAGCGGCTTTGTACGAAGCGCTAGCGCAAGATGCGGAGACCCAGACTACTGCGCTACGCCATGCCAGGACGTATTTGCATCAGGCGCATGGCGCTTTGCAAATTGTCGATGTGGACGGCGTTGCCATCATTACCGAAACGGTTGAGGATTTGCTTGATCGCTCGGAATCGGGTCAATTGACCTTGACGGACGATATCGCGCAGGCAATCGCCAATGCATATCAGGCGCTGCTTGAGTATCTGGAAGAGTTGCTATCCGGCGTGCCGCATCAACCGGTGCGCCTTTTCCCCTATTACCGTTCTCTGCTCGAAGTGCGCGGCGCTGAAAGAATTCATCCCGCTGATCTGTTTTTCCCCGATTTGTCCACTCGGCCGCAACTGCCGCCTTTAAAGCCGCCGGACAAACCCATCGAATATCCAGCGTTGCGAAAGCGGTTTGAGCGCGCGTTGTTGCCGTTTCTGAAAAGTACGGATCGCGCTGTCGAACTTGCCAATGCAGCGCTCATGCGCGATTTGATCGGCGAAGTCGAAACTGCGCAAAGTAATCAGCAATCACGCGGATTCTGGTGGGTATTGCATGGATTTGCAGAAGCGGTTGCTGCGGGGCAGGTAGAAAATGAACTCTATGTAAAACAACTGTTTGCCCGGATTAACCTTCAGATCAGGCGTTTAAGCGAGGGTTCCCCCAGTATTGCCGAACGCCTATTGCGTGACGCATTGTTTTTTGTCGCCCGCGCCGAGAATCCGTCGCCGCGTGTGCAGCAAATTCGGCGCGCATATCAATTGGATGGCATGGTGCCCGTCGATTACCAGAAAAAACGCTACGGGCAGGTTGATATCGGTGCGTTGGAGGTCGCGAAAGAAAGGCTGTCGCATGCGAAGAATGCCTGGAATCGCATTGCGGAAGGTGAGCCCGGCATTGTTCCGGCGTTCGAGGCGGATTTGCATGCGTTGACCGAGGCCGCCGCCAAACTCAATTCGCCGCCTCTATCGACATTGCTGGGCGAACTCGGAAACATCGCGCCTCGCGCCGCAAATGGAAAAGCCGACCAAAGCCTGAGTCTGGAGATGGCGACCAGCTTGCTGTTTGTCGAAAACGCGCTGAATCATATAGGGCATTTGCCGGACAATTTTGCCGAACGCGCAGAGGCCATAACGTCCAGGCTGGCGGACGTCGTTGCGGGAAAGCAGCCGGCCGAGGCCGCACAATGGCTGGATGACATGTCGCGCGAGGCGCAGCAGCGGCAGACCATGTCGGTGCTTGCCGGTGAGTTGCAAACAAGCTTGCGGCAGGTCGAGAAGATGCTGGACGAGTATTTTAGCGATCCGACCCAACGCACTGCGCTTGCTCAAATCGAATCGACCTTGCACCAGATTGGCGGTGCGCTAGCGATTCTGGATCAAGAAGATGCGATGCTCGCCATCCAGCATACGCAAGATGCGATTCGGCGATTCGCCGAGGCGGGAACCGACACTGCGCCGGATCTGGCGGAGTTTCAACATGTTGCCCGCAATGTCGGGGCGTTGAGTTTTTTCATTGAAACGCTGCAATTGCACTCCGGGGGAGTGAAGAAGCGCTTCTCATTTGATCAGGAGTCAGGCGTATTTCACGCCAATTTACTCGAAAAAAAAACGGTAACGCGGATTGATGGTGATTTAGCTGGGGAATCGGTATCCGCGTCTGCCGTCGGAAATACCGATTCCTTCGCCCATTCTATTGCAGTCGCCGATTTGCCGACGGTAGAGGATGAACTTGTTTTGCATCAGCAGCAGTCGGTTGACTTGGCCATTTCGCTGACTGCCGAACCGGATAATCCAGTCGTGCAAGAGCAGCTCAAGGAGTCGCTGGAGCAGGTTCGGCGGGATGCGACTTTGGTCGACAATCCGACCGCAACTGATCGTGCGCAAGCCGCCATCGATATATTGAAGCATCTCGATTCGGCTCCGTCGCCGGAGGAGTTGGCTCAGATCATTGCTGCGACCGCGCCGGTGCCGCCGGTATCCGAGACAGCGGTTTTGCCGGAAGCGCAGGCGGTACTTGACACCGACGAGGCGATCGACGCCGAGTTGCTGGAGATTTTCTTGGGGGAGGCGGACGAGGTGCTGGCCTGCGTCAAAGAAATCGCACCGCAATCCCGCAACGAACCCTACAACCAGGATCATTTGACTACACTGCGCCGTTCATTTCACACGCTCAAAGGTAGCGGACGCATGGTTGGCCTGATGGCATTCGGCGAGGCGGCATGGAGTATCGAACAAGTCCTGAATTTGAGGCTGTCGGAAACCCGGGCAGGGGACGCCGATTTATATTTGCTGTTGGACAAGGCTGTCGAGGTAATGAGTATATGGGTCAGCGATTTGCAGACCTATGGGAAATCGCCGTGCACGCCTCACGCGTTGGTGCAGGCTGCGGAGCGCGTGAAATCAGGTGCTCCTTTCGCGTTTGAGAGTGCGGCTATGGCAAGATCGGCGGTGACGCCGGAAGTGCCGGAAGTGCCGGAAGTGCCTGATGGGCCGCTCGAAACGATAGCGCCGCCGTTGCCGGAGTTGGCGGACGGGGAGCCGGTCATCGCAATTTCTGCACCGACGGTGCCGAATAAGATTATCGAACTGGAGATTGGGGACGAAGCTGCATCAGAGGCATGGGCTGCCCATCCAGCGGAAGAATCGGAGATGGGGATTTCTTCCGCGGAGCCGGAAGCCGGCGACCTGCTTGAGCCTGTCGAAGATTTCCCCGCGTTTCGGATCGCGGAAGTGATCGAGTTTCCAGGCATGTCCAATTCCCAGACTCAGGCTCAGCAGGACGATAACGTCAAGCGTATTGGCGACCTGGAAATCAGCGTCCCGTTACACGGTATCTATCTGGCCGAAACAGATGAGCTGGTGCGCTTGTTGTCGCAGGATATTGCAGAATGGCGTCACGAGCCGGACCGCCAAGTCAACATACATGTGGTTCATGCCGCACACTCGCTGGCCGGAAGCTCGGCGACGGTGGGCTTCAAACCGTTGCAGGAAGTGGCGCACGCGCTGGAAATGATTTTGCAGTACCTGGCGCGCAAGCCGGTTCGCCTCGCCAGCACAGAGTATGACACGCTGGAACATGGCATTGAGCGCATTCGCTTCATGCTGCAAATGTTTGCCTTGGGTGAAATGCCCGAACACGAACCTGAGCAGGTTCAGATTCTGGAGCGCATGCAGGCCGAAATCGAGACTCGTCTCCGTATTACCCCCGAACTTACGGCCGCCCCGCTGCCGTTCTTCGAGCCGCATCTGGAACAGCCGATTGAAACGCTCGAGATCGAATCTGGCGCGCAGCACTCGGAGATGGCGAGGGAAGCTGTGCCGGAGCCGGAAACTACAGAGCGTTCGGCTCCGACGCCGCCGCAAGCGCCGGGACACGATCAGGCAGTTGCCGCGCAATTTGATCATGTTGCCGCGATACCGTTTGTCGAGCCGGTGTTGACCGATGAGGACAATGCGGTCGTCGACCCAGCAGTATTGCTGCTGCTCAGGGATGAACTGGACGCCGACCTGTTGCCTGTCTTTCTCGAAGAGGGGCGGGATATGCTCCCGCAGATGGGGCAGGATCTGCGCACCTGGCAGAAAAACCCGGCCGACATCGCAGTGCCGCAGTCGATTCTGCGCGCATTGCATACCATTAAAGGTAGCGCCCGCATGGCAGGTGCGATGGCTCTGGGGCAGCATATGCACGAGATGGAAACGCGCATCGAGCAGATCACGCGTTCCGGCGTGCCTAGCTTTGCTGCGATGGATGAGTTGCTGGCACGTCATGACCATGGCTTGCAGCTGTTCGAGGAATTGCAGAATCCGCAGCTAGTCAAGCCGGCGCCGACGCTCGTCGATGAGGGGGAGATTCCACAAGTCCAAACGCCTGCGGCATCGGTGACCGATACTGCGGCGCCTGCTAGCGGCTTGGTCGAGTTGGCGCCCTCGATGCTGCCAACGGCTAATTTTTCCACGCAACCAATGCTATCCAAGCCGACGGCGCCGGCGCCCCTGGTGCGTGTGCGCGCCGATATTCTCGACCGCTTGGTGAATCAAGCCGGTGAGGTATCCATTTCACGTTCCAAACTTGAAACTGAAGTAGGAACTCTCAGGCAGTCGTTGACGGAAATGAACGAAAACGTCGCACGTTTGCGGGACCAACTGCGCGAAATTGAAATGCAGGCCGAGACGCAAATCACTTCGCGGATGGCGCACTCCGCCGATCGCGAGTTTGACCCGCTTGAGTTTGACCGGTTTACCCGGCTGCAGGAACTCACCCGCATGATGGCGGAAAGCGTGAGCGACGTCGGATCGGTGCAACAAAATCTGGCGCGAACCGTTGACAATGCCAGCGCCGACTTGATTGCACAGGGACGTCTGACACGTGATTTGCAGCAGGACCTGATGCGTGTGCGGATGGTGCAGTTTGCCAGTATTTCAGAACGCTTGTATCGTGTCACGCGGCAGACTTCGAAAGAACTCGAGAAGCGTGTGAATCTTGATATTCGGGGCAGTGCGGTAGAAATTGACCGCGGCGTGCTGGAAAAGATGGCTGGTCCGTTTGAGCATTTGCTGCGCAACGCGATCGTGCATGGCATCGAGACACGCGAACAACGTCATGCCGCCGGGAAGAGCGATATCGGGGAATTGTTGGTCGAAATCCGACAGGAAGGTAACGAAGTCGTCATCCAATTTTCGGATGATGGTCGGGGGCTCAATCTTGACGACATTCGTAACAAGGCCGAGGAGATCGGTCTGTTGGGCGAGGGCGACAGAGTGTCCGATGCCGAAGTGACCGATTTGATCTTCCGTCCCGGCTTTTCAACCGCAGAGCAGGTCACAGAGTTGGCGGGGCGCGGCGTCGGGATGGACGTGGTGCGCTCCGAAGCCGCTGCGCTGGGCGGACGGGTTGCGGTCGTCTCGGAGGCAGGCAAAGGCGCGCACTTTACCATTCACCTTCCTTTGACACTGGCAGTTACGCAGGTGGTCATCTTAACGACTGGCGGTAAGACTTATGCAGTGCCGTCGGTGCTGGTGGAGCAGGTCCAACAGTTGAAAATTAATCCGCTGGCCGCTGCCTATAACGACGGCGCGGTGATGTGGCAGAATCAACGCGTACCGCTGCACTATCTGGCGGCGCTGTTGGGGGACAGGGATGCGACACCGGCAACCCAACAATATTCGCCGATCATGATTTTGAAGAGCGGCAACGACCGTGTGGCGATTCACGTCGATGAAATCTTGGGTAATCGCGAGGTGGTGGTTAAAAACATCGGCCCGCAATTGGCTCGCATGATCGGCATCGCCGGCGCTACCGTGTTGGGATCGGGTGAAATCGTATTGATCTTGAATCCGGTTCCGTTGGCGCAACGCGTCGCCCATGAAAGTGTGCGCGCGCCGCGCGTAACGCCGGCTGAACTGCCCGAGGGGATGGGCGCAGTCGCCGAGATGGTGAATGCCCAAGCGGCGACGCCAAAGACTGAACCGGTACAAGGGTTGCGTACGCAACATCTCGTCATGGTTGTCGACGACTCGTTGACAGTGCGCCGTGTGACGCAACGTTTGCTGACGCGCGAAGGCTACCAGGTCGTGCTGGCGAAAGACGGGGTGGATGCGCTGGAGCACTTGCAGTCGGTCACGCCGGATGTCATGCTGGTCGACATCGAAATGCCGCGGATGGATGGTTTCGACTTGACGCGCAATGTCCGTAACGACGACCGCACGCGCCACATCCCTATCATCATGATTACCTCGCGCACTGCGACCAAGCACCGCAATTATGCGATGGAGCTTGGCGTGAACGAATACCTGGGCAAACCCTATCAGGAAGAGGCGTTACTTAAATCGATTGCCGGATTTGTCGGTAAAGATATCCCGGTAATCTGACACTTTTTAGGCCGCCGGTTAATCGATAGGCGGCACGTCATTTTTCAACGCGCGCACAACGTCATAACCGGCCAGCGTCAGCTTGCGCGCCGCATCATGTTCAACAATCGGCGCCGGATAATCCTTGTCCAATAGAATATCTGCCTGGCTCAATCGGAAAACGCTGAAATATTAGTAAAACTGCTAAAATGTGGCCATGGTGAAGTCAAGCAAGCCTCGAAAATCCCGTTCCTCGCCTGGAGCATCCCGGGAGACGTCCGATTTTTCCAAATTTTCCGATGAGGAAGGCGTTTCCGAGCTGAACTTATCGAATCATTTCCTGATTGCAATGCCGACCATGCTGGATCCGGTTTTTGGCGGTAGTGTCGTGTACTTGTGCGAACATAATGCCGGCGGAGCATTGGGGGTGATCATCAACAAGCCGACCGATATGACCATCGGTGTACTGTTGGACCGCATTGATTTAACGTTGGAGATTGCACCCGACGGTGTCCCGCTTGATCATAAGCCGATCATGTTCGGCGGCCCGGTTCAGATCGAGCGCGGTTTTGTATTGCATACGCCGATCGGACAGTTTTCATCCATGATGATGGTGAGCGACGATATCGTGCTCACCACTTCCAAGGACGTGCTGGAGGCGGTTGCGCACGGCAACGGCCCGGCGCGCATACTCGTCAGCCTGGGTTGTTCAGGCTGGAGTGCAGGCCAGTTGGAACAGGAGATTGCCCGTAACGGCTGGTTGACGGTACGCGCAGACCCGCGCATTGTGTTCGATTTGCCGATCGAGGAACGCTTTGACGCTGCGATGAGGCTGCTAGGAATTGATCCCATGATGTTTACCGGCGAGGCTGGACATGCGTGACGCGGTTCGTCTCGTCATGTAGCCCTATGGAGACACTTTTGGGTTTTGATTTCGGCCTCAAGCGCATCGGTGTTGCGGTCGGCAATTCGCTTATCCGCCAGGCGCAGCCGCTGACGATTGTCACGGCGGCTACTAACGATGCCAAATTTTCCGCCATTGAGACGTTGATGAAAGAGTGGCAGCCGGCCCGCTGCATTGTCGGTCTGCCACGTCATCCTGATGGGGCGGAACATGAGATGACGGTGCGTTGCCGTCGTTTCGCCAATCAATTGCAAGGCCGCTTCGGGGTGGCCACGGTATTGGTTGATGAACGATATTCTTCAGCGGTAATTCCTCAACAGCGGGGAAAATCGATTGACGCGCAAGCCGCTGCCATAATTTTGCAACAATATTTTGATGAATATGCCAAACCCTAAATTGGATGCAGAAGCGTTGTACACAACGCTCGCGAAACAACTCACGACAAGCTTGGCACAAACCGAAAACGTCGCCCTAGTCGGCATTTATTCCGGTGGCGCATGGCTGGCCGAACGGCTTGCCGCCGACATGCAATTGAAGGAGCGGCTCGGTTTCATTGACGTCTCGTTCTACCGGGATGACTATGCAGAAAAGGGCTTGCACGCGAACGTGAAGCCGACGCAAATTCCGTTCGAGGTCGACGACGCGACCATTGTGCTGGTGGACGATGTGTTGTACACGGGCCGCACGACGCGTGCCGCGATCAACGAATTGTTCGACTACGGGCGGCCACGCAAAATCATGCTGGCTGCATTGATTGACCGCGGTGGACGCGAACTGCCGATCGCGGCCGATTTCGTCGCCGAGACCATTGCGCTTTCTGAAGATAAATCGCTGGTGTTGCAACGTGCCGACGATGGTCATTTTTCGCTGACGGTGAACCATGCTTAATCCGCAGCTCAATGCCAACGGCGAATTACAGCACTTGCTTACCATCGACGGTCTCCCCAAGGCGGTCATCGATCACATTCTGGATACCGCCTCATCGTTCGTCGGCATCGGCGATCGAGAAGTGAAGAAGGTGCCGCTGATGCGCGGCAAGAGCGTGTTTAATTTGTTTTTCGAGAACTCGACTCGCACCCGCACCACGTTTGAGATCGCATCCAAGCGTTTGTCGGCCGACGTGATCAATTTGAATATCTCGGCCTCAAGCGCCAGCAAGGGCGAATCGCTGCTCGATACGATCGACAATCTCGCCGCGATGCATGCCGACATGTTCGTTGTCCGGCATTCCCAATCGGGTGCGCCGTACCTGATCGCCAAACACCTGGTTGATACTCGGCAACCCCATGTGCATGTGGTAAATGCCGGCGACGGCCGGCATGCCCATCCGACCCAAGGTCTGCTGGACATGTACACGATTCGCCATTACAAGAAGGATTTTACCAACCTGACGGTAGCGATAGTAGGCGACATTTTGCACAGCCGCGTGGCGCGTTCCGATATTCATGCGCTGACCACCTTGGGCGTGCCGGAAGTGCGCGCCATCGGTCCGCACACCTTGTTGCCCAGCGGTTTGGAGCAGATGGGTGTGCGGGTATTTACCGATATCAATGAAGGCCTCAAAGACGTCGACGTCATCATCATGCTGCGTCTGCAAAACGAACGCATGAGCGGCGCGCTGCTGCCCAGCAGCCAGGAGTTTTTCAAAAGTTATGGTCTCACGCCCGAGAAACTGCAACTGGCCAAACCGGATGCCATCGTGATGCACCCCGGGCCCATCAACCGCGGCGTGGAGATCGACTCGGCGGTGGTGGACGGCAAGCAAAGCGTGATCTTGCCGCAGGTGACCTTTGGCATTGCCGTGCGCATGGCGGTGATGAGCATCGTGGCGGGCAACGAAGCATGAGCGAAACGGCAGGCACAGCATGAAGATACTGATCAAAAACGGCCGGGTCATCGATCCCGCCACCAATTTGGATGAAATATGCGATGTAGCCCTTACTGCTGGCCGCATCATTGCTATTAAACATATAGCGACCAATTTCTCGCCCAACAAGATCGTGGAGGCCTCGGGCTGCATCGTTGCGCCTGGTCTGGTGGATCTGGCCGTGCGGCTGCGCGAGCCAGGGCATGAACACGAAGGCATGCTGGAATCTGAAATGGCGGCGGCCGTGGCGGGCGGTGTCACCAGCCTGGTGTGCCCGCCCGATACCGATCCGGTGCTCGACGAGCCGGGTCTGGTGGAGATGCTCAAGTTCCGCGCCGAGAAGTTGCACCAGGCGCGGGTGTTTCCGCTGGGCGCC
>PKWO01000112.1 GCA_003132085.1 Oxalobacteraceae bacterium
TACACTTATTCAGCGCTGCCCTAAGCAGGCGGTGTACAGTGTAGTATCACGCGCAATTGCATACTAAAGGAATTACCATGACAGTCGGACTGTACGAAACCAATTTGATCGGACAAGGCTTGCGGGTCGGTATCGTGCAAGCGCGTTTTAACGAAGATGTCTGCCATGGCTTGTTATCGGCTTGCCTGGCGGAATTAAAGCACCTCGGCGTGGAAGAGGAGGACATCTTGCAGGTGACCGTGCCGGGCGCGCTGGAAATACCCCTTGCCTTGCAAAAGATGGCGGAAACGCTGCAGTTCGATGCGTTGATTGCGATTGGCGCGGTGATTCGCGGAGAGACCTATCATTTCGAATTGGTATCGAATGAATCCTGCGCCGGCATTAGCCGCGTTGCGCTGGATTTCGGGATACCGATCGCCAATGCGGTGCTGACCACCGATTCCGACGAGCAGGCGGAAGCGCGGATGGCGGAAAAAGGAACGGATGCAGCACGCGTCGCGGTTGAGATGGCGAATCTGACGATAGCCCTGGAAGAACTAGCCGAAGCGACGGAAGAAGAGTAAGTACATGACCCAAAAATCCGTCCATGCCAACCCGAGCAAGAATCGCACGCCGCGCCATCGCGCGCGCGAATTTGCGCTGCAAGGGATCTATCAGTGGTTGTTGAATAATGAAGACGCCGGAGCGATTGAATCCCACATTCGCGAGGCGCACGGCTTCGACAAGGCAGATGCGGCGCACTTCGATTCGCTGTTGCATGGCGCAATTAAGGACGTTGCTGAACTGCGGGCGGGACTGACTCCGTTGATCGACCGCCCGATTGCGCAATTGTCTCCGGTCGAGCACGCGGCTCTATTGATCGGCGCGTTCGAGCTGAAGAACCATCTGGAAATTCCGTACAAGGTAGTGATCAATGAAGCAGTTGAACTGACCAAGTCGTTTGGCGGGATGGATGGGCACAAGTACGTGAATGGCGTGCTGGATAAGTTGGCGGCGAAAGTGCGCAGTGCCGAGCTTGGCGCGGGACGGTAGGCGGACGCGACGTATATGATCTGCGCGGCAGACGAACTGACTATTAGTGCGAGTCGTTGGCCCGCAGAAAACACCATGACCATGCATCTCACCCACCTGGCTTCCCGTCTTGATAATATCGCTCCGTTCCATGTGATGGAATTGGTGAAGATGGCGGCCGCGCTGGAGCGGCAAGGCCGGCATATCATCCACATGGGGATCGGCGAGCCGGATTTCACCGCACCGCCGGCAGTGATCGCCGCCGCCACGCAGGCCATGACCGACGGCAAATTGCAGTACACGTCGGCTACCGGTATTTCAGCATTGCGTGCCGCCATTTCGGCGCACTATCAGCGCGTGTATGGTTTGCAGGTGGCGCCGTCGCGCATTATTGTGACTGCGGGCGCATCGGCAGCGTTGCTGCTGGCTTGCGCCGCCCTGGTCGACAAAGGGGATGAAGTGCTGATGCCCGACCCCTCGTATCCATGCAACCGGCACTTCGTCGCCGCGTTCGACGGCCAAGCAAAGATGATTCCAAGCGGCCCGGAGCAGCGGTTTCAGTTGTCCGATGCGCTGGTGCGCGAACATTGGTCGGGCCGCACGCGTGGCGTCTTGCTGGCCTCGCCCTCCAATCCGACCGGAACCTCGATTACCCATGATGAGCTAGGCAAAATTGTGGCAACCGTGCGGGCCGGGAATGGCTTTACCATCGTCGATGAAATCTATCAGGGTTTGAGCTACGATACCGAGCCGTTTTCCGCATTATCGCTAGGCGACGATGTGATCGTCATCAACAGTTTTTCCAAGTATTTCAATATGACCGGTTGGCGTCTAGGCTGGCTGGTGGTGCCGGAGAATTTGGTGCCGCAGATCGAAAAACTGGCGCAGAATTTATTTATTTGCGCGTCCAGCATTGCGCAGCATGCGGGGCTGGCTTGCTTTTTACCGGAGTCGATCGCTATTTACGAGGCCCGTAAAGCCGAATTCAAGCGTCGTCGCGACTATATCGTTCCGGCATTGCGCGCATTGGGGNNTCTATGTGTATGCAGATTGCTCGGCCTTGAGTGACGATGCCGATCGATTGACGATAGACATCCTCAATGAGGCCGGCGTGGTGCTGGTGCCGGGGCTTGATTTCGGCACGCATACGGCGCGCAACTACATTCGCGTGTCGTATGCGACCTCAATGGAAAATCTGCAGGAGGCGGTTGCTCGCTTGCGGCGTTTCTTTGCCGCGCGCGGCTACAAGGCCGCCAACTGATCTGCCTTGGTATTCGTCCGCGGTTCCAGTGAGGCTGAATCCAGCCGAGTTCCCGCAGCAGGCTTGCTCTCGGCTGCGCTCTCAATCAGCGGACGTGGTTTAAAAGAGGTAGTCACAATCGGCGTCGAGAAAGTCGGCACATTCTTGCCGGTCGCGACCTCTTTCAGACGGTGATATTCTGCCAGCACCCTGGAACCGTAGCCGCCGTCGTTGTCGAATGCAGCCGCGCCGACATATAACTTCAGGCCAGCTTCGACCGAACCGCCGCGTGTCACATAGTCTTTCAGGATCAATGAACCTACCTTGATATTGGCAAGCGGATTCAGTGCTGCCTTGACACCGCCTAACTCCTCAAATTTATCGTGATGCACTTTTGACATTACCTGCATCAAGCCTTGGGCACCCATTGCGCTCTCGGCAAACGGATTGAGCCCGGATTCAATCGACATCACGGCCAGGATCAACAGCGGGTCCAGTTCGGTTTCCTGGGCTGTCAAATACGAGGCTGAAACCAACATCTTGGCGGCATCGCCGGCCACATGATATCGTTTTGACAACCAGCGGGTAATCCATTGCTGTTGGCGAGGTGTAACGACATTCTTCAGTTCCTTGTCAGCGAGCGTGCCGGAAGCTGCCGATCCCGGAGCTGCCAACGGCCTGCTTGAGGTATCAAGCAGGTTGGACAACGGCGCCGGCGTTGCGGCGACCGCAGGTTCCGGTTTTGCGGCATCGACAAACGGCGACAGGGCTTTGAGCCTGTCTGCGAGATTCGGTTTGAAAAACATCATGCACAGCGCAGCGATGGCAGACAGGCCCAGTAGCAGCAAAGCACGGTGGGCAGCGGTGAAGAAACCTTTAGCGGTCATACGGGCGAATGCAGTCCATTCGATGGACTGAATTCGTGATTGGGCGAAAAACTGACTCGCCCCATTTATTCGACTTAACATTCAAGCTCTCCTGAATTGTCGCGGCAGCACTATTCCCCGGCAGACTATCCTCCCTGGTTCTTGCGCAGACCGTTAATCAGAAACATCGTTTGCCGTCGCATGGCGCGCCCGGCAGACGTCGTATTGTTGTTTGCAGCTAAGTCACGGAACAAGAATGTCCAACCTGTTCTTGTTCAGCGCCTCACTGATAGCGACCGTTCGGCGCATTGTCAGTAGCAAACAACTTTTCGGGGGGAAGGCTGACGCCTTTCGAAAACACTCCTTAAAATGTCATGTGGGACCCCGGTCCCGTGAAATGAAGAGAACTACTTAGCGGTGCATTCGGTCTTCGAAGCAGTGCTTCTCTATCAAGTTGGTCGAATTGTAGGAGGCGGTTTATATCGAGTCAATACTATAAAAATGAAATCCTATAACTAATATGTCTCATTTTTTTCGCTGCATCGCAACAAAATTCAATAAAATCAACAACTTGGACGAATCAGTTAAGTAATAAAATTGATAATAAAAAAACACGAAAAAAAATGAAATATTCTGATTTGCGCGATTTTATTTCTCAATTGCAATTATTGGGCGAGCTAAAACACATTTCGGTGCCGGTTTCGCCGTATCTCGAAATGACGGAAATCTGCGATCGAACGCTACGTGCAGGCGGACCGGCCTTGTTATTTGACAAACCAAGCGGACACACGATCCCGGTGCTGGGGAACCTGTTCGGCACGCCGCGCCGCGTGGCGCTTGGCATGGGGGCGGAAGAGGTCAGCGAGTTGCGCCGCATAGGGCATCTGCTGGCAATGTTGAAAGAGCCGCAACCGCCGCAGGGATTCAGGGATGTGCTAGGTCTTGGCACGTTGATCAAGTCACTGTGGGATATGGCTCCCAAAGAGCAGCGTTCCGCGCCGTGCCACGATATCGTGTGGGAAGGAAATGACGTCGATTTGGCGAAACTGCCGATCCAACACTGTTGGCCGGGCGATATCGCCCCCTTGATTACTTGGGGATTGGTGATTACCAAAGGGCCCCACAAGAAGCGGCAGAACCTGGGCATCTACCGACAGCAGGTGATCGGCCGCAACAAGGTCATCATGCGTTGGCTGGCGCAACGCGGCGGCGCACTGGACTTTCGCGAGCATGGCTTGGTCAATCGCGGTCAGCCTTATCCGATTGCGGTAGCGCTAGGCGCCGATCCGGCTACTATCCTCGGCGCGGTGACGCCGGTACCCGATAGTTTGTCGGAATATCAATTCGCTGGATTGTTGCGCGGCAGCCGGACCGAGTTGGTTAAGGCGATCGGCAGCGAGTTGCGCGTGCCGGCTTCGGCGGAGATCGTTTTGGAAGGACATATTTATCCTGACGACACGCATCCTAGCGGCTACGAACATGCGCTGGAAGGTCCGTTCGGCGATCACACCGGCTATTACAATGAGCAAGATCAATTTCCGGTCTTTACGATAGACCGCATCACAATGCGGCGCGAGCCTATTTACCATTCAACCTATACAGGTAAGCCGCCCGACGAACCGGCGATTTTGGGTGTCGCATTGAATGAAGTTTTCATCCCCTTGCTGCAGAAGCAATTTGCGGAAATCGTGGACTTTTATTTGCCGCCTGAAGGTTGTAGTTACCGCATGGCGATCGTGCAGATGAAGAAGGCCTACCCGGGCCACGCCAAGCGGGTCATGTTTGGGGTCTGGAGTTTCTTGCGGCAGTTCATGTATACCAAATTCATCGTCGTGGTGGATGAGGACGTCAACATCCGCGATTGGAAAGAGGTCATCTGGGCCATCACGACCCGCGTCGATCCGATTCGCGACACCATGCTGGTGGACAATACGCCGATCGATTACCTTGATTTTGCCTCGCCGGTGAGCGGTTTGGGCAGCAAGATGGGAATCGATGCGACCAACAAATGGCCGGGTGAAACCAGCCGCGAATGGGGCAGGACGATTTCTATGAGCGCCGACGTGAAGGCGCGGGTGGATCTGATCTGGCAACAACTCGGCTTGTAAGTTGGCTCTTTCACCGTTGAAAAGCCGAGCGCGCAACCCGCATTGCTGTTAGAATTCGCTTCGGCGGGCCCCTGCGCATTGTGGCGTGGCCAATCTGGTCAGGTCGGGAACGAAGCAGCCACAGCCATTCTCCGCAAGTGCCGCAGACAAGGCTCGCCTTCTTTCTAAATACGCCACGCGCTTCTGGAATCGAGATTCTTCGTGATGCCGCCACCGCCGCACCGCCAACCGTGCAGCCGTATGGCTGAACGCCCATATACCCATGCATATCCAGCCGTCGCGGTGCGGGGATATCCTGCTACTCTGTGTACTCGATAGACAAACTGCTGCGGATCGGGTCCGAGGTTCGCGTGTCGGGTAAAATGCTGTCACCATTTCTGTCACCATTTATATCTTGGCATCCATATGTCTTACCAAGTACTAGCCCGTAAATACCGTCCGAAGAGCTTTGAAACGCTGGTTGGGCAAGAGCACGTCGTGCGGGCGCTGACGCATGCGCTGGAGCAAAAGCGCTTGCACCATGCCTATCTGTTTACCGGCACCCGCGGCGTGGGCAAGACGACGCTGTCGCGCATCCTGGCAAAATCATTCAATTGCGAGACCGGCATCACGGCGCGACCCTGCGGCGTGTGCGATGCCTGTCTGGCCATCGATGCCGGCCGATTTGTCGATTACATCGAGATGGATGCCGCATCCAACCGCGGTGTCGATGAAATGGCGCAGTTGCTGGAGCAGGCTGTGTACGCGCCGTCCAACGCGCGTTTCAAGGTTTACATGATCGACGAAGTCCACATGTTGACCAATCATGCGTTTAACGCCATGTTGAAGACTCTGGAAGAACCGCCGGAGCATGTCAAATTCATCCTGGCTACCACCGATCCGCAAAAAATCCCGGTCACCGTGTTGTCGCGTTGCTTGCAATTTAACCTGAAGCAAATGCCGCCCGGTCATATCGTCGGCCATCTTGACAATATTCTGGGGCAGGAGGGCATTGCGTTTGAAGCACCCGCCTTGCGTTTGCTGGCACAAGGCGCGCACGGCTCAATGCGTGATGCGCTGTCGCTGACAGATCAGGCGATTGCCTACGCGGCGGGCAAAGTAACGTTGGAAGCAGTGCAGGGCATGTTGGGTGCGCTGGATCAATCGTACCTGATTCGGGTGCTGGATGCGCTGGCGGCCCAGGACGGCTCCGGCATGCTGGCTGTCGCCGATGAAATGGCTGCGCGCAGCTTGTCCTACAATGCGGCACTGCAAGACCTGGGCGCCTTGTTGCATCGGATCGCACTGGCGCAGACCGTTCCTTCCGCCGTGGCGGAAGATTTGCCGGAACGGGACGACATATTGCGTCTTGCCGGCTTATTTGACGCGGAAGAAATTCAACTGTTTTACCAGATTGCGGTGCACGGCCGCAATGAACTGGGTCTTGCGCCGGACGAATATGCCGGTTTTTCGATGACCTTGCTGCGCATGCTGGCTTTCCGCCCTGGCGTGGGTGGTGCGGAAATGCAGTCGCATCCGTCGCCGCAGGTTACGCCGGCGCCGGCAGCGCGTTTGAGTGCCGCGCCGCAGGTTGCCGTAACCAGCGCACCGGTAGCCAGGCCGGCCGCAGGCATGAGCCCGGCGCGTGCCGCGTTGGAAGCCGCACGCGGGGGAGCCAAGGGAGCGGCGAATGCGCCGGCTACGTCCGCCGCATCGATTGCACAAACAGCAGCTTCGGAGCCACCGTCGGTACGCCAGCGTCCGGCCACGCCGGTTGCTATGCCGGTTGCCATGCCGGTTGCGACGGCCGCGCCTCCCTGGCTCGAGGAAAAAGACATCTCCGACGCGCCGCCCACCGATTTTCCGATTGACGCTGAAGCGAAAAAAGCCGAGCGTTTGCCCGCGTCGAACTCCGGGCGGCGTACGCAGTCGGCGTCTGCAGCNNGCGCCGACTGAGGCTCCGGCGCCGAAAACAATCGTCAAGGCGCCGCGTCCGTTTAACCCTGAACCGGTTGCCGTGTTGAACTGGGACGGCAATTGGCCGTTGCTGGCGGCAGCGCTGCCGGTACGCGGCGTCGCTCAGCAACTAGCGCAGCAAAGCGAATTGGTTCGCTGCGACGTCGGCAACGGCGACCCGCTTTTTCATTTGCGGGTAGCGGTGGAGACCTTATTGTCTGCCGGCAGCGTCGATAAGCTTGCGGCGGCATTGACCGAACAGTTTGGACGCAACGTGCGCGTGACCACCGAAATCGGCATGGTCGAACAAACCGCCAACTCGGCGGCATTGGCGGAAAAGGATGCACGCCAGAAGCAGGCTGAAGAATCGATGAAAAACGATCCGTTCGTGCAAACCTTGATGCGGGAATTCCGTGCGACGATAGTACCCGGATCGATCAAACCGACTTGAAAATACATTAACCCGGATGTTGTCGGCTGCGGCGGTAATTTTCCGCATATTTTCCGGCAAGTTCTACCAACCAACCAGGAGCGGAGCATGATGAAGAACCAATTAGCGGGGCTGATGAAGCAAGCGCAAGCGATGCAAGACAATATGAAGAAGATGCAGGATCAACTGGCTTCGATTGAAGTGGAAGGACAATCGGGCGCAGGATTGGTCAAGATCGTGATGACTTGCAAAAACGACGTTAAGCGCGTAGCGATCGATCCTTCGCTGCTGGCCGAAGACAAGGACATGCTGGAAGATCTGGTTGCCGCGGCGTTCAACGATGCGGTGCGCAAGGCCGAGGCGCTGTCGCAGGAAAAGATGGCCGGCATGACGGCGGGTCTGCCGCTGCCGCCGGGTTTCAAGCTGCCGTTCTAAGCACCGATACCAACCATGCTACTGATGCGCGCCGATGAAATCACCCTCCAGCCTCGAGTTCCTGACTGAGGCTTTGCGCCGATTGCCTGGCGTCGGACCGAAGTCTGCGCAACGGATGGCTTTCCATCTGTTGCAGCACGACCGCGACGGCGCGGCCATGCTGGGACGTGCGCTGTCGCAGGCGGTCGCGCAGATTCATCATTGTGAAAAATGTAATACCTTCACCGAGAACGAGGTATGCGAGACCTGTCTCGACCTCGAGCGCGAAGCCGGTTTGCTGTGCGTGGTCGAGACGCCGGGAGATCAGTTGATGATCGAACAGACGCTGACTTACAAGGGCTTGTACTTCGTGTTGATGGGGCGATTGTCGCCATTGGACGGCATCGGCCCGAAAGACATACACTTGGAAAAATTGATTGCGCGCGCCACCGACGGCGTGGTGACGGAGGTCGTGCTTGCGACCAATTTTACCAATGAGGGTGAGGCCACTGCGCATTACATCAGCGAAACATTAAAGGTGCGCGGCCTCAAGGTCAGTCGCCTGGCGCGCGGCGTGCCGGTCGGCGGCGAACTGGAATATGTGGACGCCGGTACGATTGCGCGCGCGATGCTGGATCGCCGCTCAACGTAGATATAAAGTGACTATTCAGCCGCTGG
>PKWO01000046.1 GCA_003132085.1 Oxalobacteraceae bacterium
GCACGGTTGTCTCGATCCCCGCGACCGGTTCGCCTTCTGCGCCGGTTCCGGCAAATTCGGTTACTTCGTTGGTTGCCTTGAATAATGGCCCGACGACGACGGCGATCCAACACGTGATCGTCATCATCGGCGAAAACCAGAGCTTCGACTCGCTGTTTGGCACGTATTCGGCGCCAGCCGGTCAAACTGTGAAAAATCTCTTGTCGCAAGGCATTGTCAATGCGGATGGCACGCCTGGCCCTAATTTCAATTTGGCTGCGCAAAATATGGCGGCCCCGTTGACGACGTATTCGTTGAGCCCGACCCGCACAACGGCATACGCGACTTTGCCGCAACCCGAGTTGGTCGGTGCGCTTAGCCCAACGGGCGCATTTCAAGCAGGCGTTCCCGACCCGCGCTTTCCGGCGACGCTGCCTAACGGGCCATTCCCCATTTCCCCGTATGCCCCTTATGCGGTTACCAGCGTATTCGGCAACGTGACGGGCGATCCGGTGCATCGTTTCTTCCAAATGTGGCAGCAAACCGGTGGCGACAACACCAAGCAAGACATGTTCGTTTGGGTGGCGACCNNGACCACCACCGGCATCGGCGGCGATTCTACAGTGGGCACCTCCACTCCCGTGACCCCTGCCAATCCTGCTCAGGGTGGCGAGTTGATGGGTTTCTATAATATGGCTTCGGGAGATGCTCCTTACTTCAAGTCGCTCGCAACGCAATATGCGATAAGTGATAACTTTCATCAATTTGTCATGGGTGGCACCGGCGCGAACTTCTTCGCGATCTCTACCGCCGATTTGCCTTATTTCAATACAAATGGGGTGGCGGCGACGCCATTTGCGAACCAGATAGACAATCCTAATCCGATGTCCGGCACGCCGAATTTCTATTCGCAGGACGGCTATTCGGGCGGTTCTTACGTCAATTGTTCGGACACCACGCAACCCGGTGTCGCGCCCATTGTCAATTTCCTGGCGGCCAAGAAGGTCAAGCCAAATTGCGACTCGGGTAAATATTATCTGCTCAGTAACTATGGCTTGGGTTACGACATCACCGGCAAGGCAACCCCAATCGGCGCGAATAACTATAACCTTCCGCCGCAAACCGTGCCAACCATTGCCGAGGCGTTGGCTGCCAAGGGCGTTTCATGGAAATGGTATACCGGCGGACGCGAGTTGGCGGACGTGACGGCCGATGCCGCAGCGTTGGGGGTGCCGCCTGCCGTCGCGCAAAGCTTGCAATACAACACGATCGGCGACCCTCTGAATGGGTCGAGCAATATACAGAAAAGCGCAACTTTGAAGGCTGGGCTGGTTGGCCTGACGACTATGGCCAGCGATATCACCAACAATACGTTACCTGCCGTGTCGTTTGTGGTGCCGAAAAACCTAAGCAGCGGACATCCCGGATATTCTGTGCCGGCAAAGTACGAAGCATTCGTGCAAGGCTTGATCGCTCAGGTTCAGGCGAATCCCACCTTATGGGCGCATACCGCGATTTTGATCACGGAAGATGAAGGCGGCGGTCACTTCGATAGCGGGTATATCCAAAACCTCGATTTCTTCGGCGACGGTACACGGATTCCCATGATGGTTGTGTCGCCATATGCGCGTCAGAACTATATCGATCATACTTACAACGACCATGCGTCGATATTGAAGTTCATCGAACGCAATTGGCGTGTTCCGGCCATATCCAATCGTAGTCGCGACAACATGCCGAATCCGGTTACCGTATCCGGCAATACGTATCAGCCAGTCAATACGGCTNNTTGGCGATCTGATGTCGATGTTCAAGTTCTAATCTAAGTAGTCCAAGGGACGTCTTCACGCCTACGATCGGCCTGCGCAGTTCAGGGCCTGATTGTTTGCGTGGAGAGGTTCGGTTTTGTCTATCATTCGCCATAATTTTCCATGCCCATGTTTTTGACCAGAATAATACGGAGCAAACGCGTTATTGGTTTGATCGGTTGCGCCGCCGCTCTGTTGGCGGCCGCGGTCGCCGATTGCGCCTTCAGCGATGCACTACCCGCGGTAATAAAGCCCCAAACCAAGTACAACATGTGGATACGCTATCCGCAACCCCACACCACATTGAGTGCTGCGGCAACTCTCGGTAAGCAGATGTTTTTCGATCAATCGTTGTCGTTGTCGGGCAAGATGGCTTGCGCGACTTGTCATAGTCCCGATCATGCCTATGGCCCTCCAAACGGACTCGCTGTGCAATTCGGCGCTGCCGACAAGGAGCACATCGGCACGCGTGCGGCGCCATCCTTGCGGTATATGAGTTTTACGCCGAAATTTGCGCGGCATTTGTCGATTCCTACGTCAGATGGCGTGGAAGACGAAGGGCCGGCCGGTGGCTTCATGCACGATGGGAAGGTCGATACGCTGCATGAGCAAGCCACAGCTCCCTTGCTTGATCGGAACGAAATGGCTAACCTGGATGCTGCAGCAGTCGCAGCAAAATTGCGCAAGTCGCCCTACGCCGATCAATTTCGTCGCGTCTTCGGTCCGGATATTTTCGACCACCCGGCCGCCGCGATGGAAAAGGCGGCGTTGGCAATAGAAGCCTTCGAAACGGAAGACTCCAGTTTTTATCCTTATACCAGTAAATTCGACGCGGTAATGGTCGGCAACGCGGAATTTAGCGCGGAAGAGGCGCGAGGATTGCTCTTGTTTGTCAATCCGGATAAAGGCAATTGCACGAAGTGCCACATTGCCAATCCTGGCCCCGGAGGGAGGCCGGCGCAATTTACCGATTACGAATTCGAGGCGGTCGGCGTGCCGCGTAATGCAGATATTCCGGCCAATCGGAATCCGGCATATTTCGATCTCGGTTTATGCGGGCCGAAACGCAAGGATCTGGCGAAAGAAACCAATTTTTGCGGCATGTTCAAAACGCCAACCTTGCGTAATGCTGCCAGCCGCCAGGCATTTTTCCATAACGGGAAATTTCATACGCTCGAAGAGGCGATGCATTTCTATGTGGAGCGCGATACCGATCCATCGAAATGGTACCCTCGCATAGGCGGTAAGGTCGTCAAATTCGACGACATGCCTGCCAAGTATCGCGAGA
>PKWO01000493.1 GCA_003132085.1 Oxalobacteraceae bacterium
GGCCGAATATACCGAGCGCGCGATTCGAATCGCAACGAGCGGCAGACCGGGTCCGGTCGTCTTGTTGGTCGCGGCGGATGTACTGTCCGAACAGGTCCCCACTGCCGAAACCACTTATCCCCAGGGCGATGAGCCATTCGGCGCATTTCCGGCAGACCGGTTTGTGCCATCGAGCGACAGAATAGAGCAACTCGCTGAAATGCTCGCCAAAGCGACCAATCCGCTGATTGTCGCAGGCGGAGGGGTACATCTTTCCGGCGCCTGTGCAGAACTTGCCAGGCTTCAGGAACTCGCTGGTGTGGCGGTCGCAACGACAAACATGGGTAAAGGCGCCATTGATGAAAGTCACCCGCTATCCATCGGTGTGATCGGCAACGCAATGGGTACGCGTAGCCCGACAAAGTTTTTCCGGCAGTACATTGATGGCGCTGATCTGATCGTCTTCATCGGCAGCCGTACAAACGAGAACGGCACTGCTTCCTGGACACTGTTCCCGAAGTCGGCGGCTTATGCGCAAATCGACATTGATCCGGAGGAATTGGGACGGAACTATCCTGCCCTGCGCTTGCATGGCGACGCGCGTGGAACCATAAACGCCTTATGCACCGCGATGGAGAAACATGGTGGCAGCTTCATCAGCGACCGGGCCGTGAGGCTTGTAGAGATATTCAATGAGGCACGCCGCCTTCACGAAAGTGAACTGGAACCCTATTCGACGGCCGAGATCAGCCCACTTCGCCCTGAGCGGATCATGGCCGAACTGGCATCAATCGGCGGTCCGGTCACATGGGTCTCTGATGCGAGCTATTCCTCGATTTGGCTGGTGCAGTATCTGCGGTCCATGAAAGCAGGCAGCCGCTACATTACGCCACGCGGGATTGCCGGACTAGGTTGGGGCTTTCCAATGGCGATCGGCGCGCGCCTGGCAGCGCCAGAGAGCCGGGTAGTCTGTCTGACCGGCGATGGAGGGTTCGCGCACTGTTGGGCGGAGCTTGAAACAGCCCGACGGCATGCAATCCCGGTGACCGTCATCGTATTGAACAACGGTGTTCTCGGATTTCAGATCAATGCTGAGGAAAGCAGATTCGGCACTCACACGGAGGTCTGCCATTTTGGTCCGATCGATCATGTCGCAATCGCGAAGGCTTGTGGATGCGAAGGTCAACGGATAAATGATGCGACGGACCTGAANNGTTACAACGCGCTGCCGAATACCCAGGGCCATTTGTGATCGATGTGAATACCGATCCTGATGCATTTCCACCGCTCACAGCGTTCGAGTCACAGTTAGTGCCACTCGACGAGTAAGCCATCATCAGAACTTGAAAATTACACGAGGAGACAGCAGTGGTGGAGAACGACTTCAAAGGACGACGAGCGCTTGTCACCGGCGCTGGTCGAGGTATTGGCCGGGCAATTGCGTTAGAGCTCGCCGCTGGCGGCGCGGAGGTGTGCATCTTGGATGTCGACCAGGCCGCACTGTGTGCAACCGCTGCCGCGGTCCAAGAGTCAGGTCACCATGCTGTAACACTGCAGCACGATACAGCGTCGGAATCCGTGATTGCGGCGATCGAGGAAATGCAGTCAAGGAACGATTTTGGCCCGATTGATTTGCTTGTCAATAATGCAGGCATCTCGCCAAAGGCTAACGGCCGCAAGCGGATGTCGTGGGAGACCTCGCCGGACGAATGGCGTCGCGTGATAGAGGTCAATTTGAACGGATATTTCTATCTGATGCGCGCGGTGCTGCCTCAAATGATCGAACGCCGCGCGGGGGCTATCGTCAACATTAGCTCGCTGGCTGGGCATCGATATTCGACCATTGCCGGGGCGCATTACTGCACGTCGAAGACCGCCATTGTGGGATTGACGCGGCAGGTGGCCGGGGAGGTTGCCAGCTTTGGCATTCGCGTCAACAGCATTGCGCCTGGCCGTATCGAAACTGACATGGCGGCGGAAGCCGGCGCTGGCTTCAATGACGACATCAAGCTCGCAACGCCGCTGGGCCGGCTTGGCGTTCCCGATGACATCGCGCAAGCCGTCTGCTTTTTGCTATCCAATAAAGCCAGTTTTATCACCGGCCAGTCGTTGGTGGTTTCGGGAGGTCGCGGCCTCTAATATCATGATGGAGATCCTATGTTGAAAACTATAGTCAGGGCTTTTGCCGCGGTCACCCTGTCGCTATGCGCTACCTGGGCAATCGCGCAGAACACGCCATATCCGAATAAGCCAATCAAGATTGTGGTTCCCTACCCTCCGGGTGGCATTACCGACATTGTGGGACGTGCCGTCGGGCAGTTCCTTACCGAATCGCTTGGGCAGAGCGTCATCGTGGAAAACCGGGCCGGAGCCGGTGGCACCATTGGCGCCGAGGCTGCTGCACGTTCAGCGCCTGACGGTTATACGCTCTTTATCGGAACCAGCGCCACAAACGGCACCAATCCAAGCACCTTCGCTAAACTTGCCTACAATCCGACCAAGGATTTTGCTCCGATAGCACTCCTCGCTTCGGCACCTCTTTTAGTGGTGGTGAATCCCGATATGCCAGTCAAGTCACTGTCGGATCTTGTGGCATATCTGAAAGCGAATCCCAACAAAGCGGCCTATGCTTCCACCGGCACTGGGGGCTCGGTTCACTTGACCGTC
>PKWO01000218.1 GCA_003132085.1 Oxalobacteraceae bacterium
CATCAGCTACAACACCCAGCCCGGTTGGGCTGCGATGGTGCCGTTGCGCGACTTGCTCACCATGCACGGCGAAGTGATGGGCGTATCGGGACACGGTATTGTCTCGCGCATCGACGGGGCACTGGATTTTGCCGAGAAGCTTTTTGCGACCAACCCTATTTATGCCAAAGCCAACCCGCAGATCGTTGAACGGCTGAAGACGATCAAGGGTCTGGACCGCAACTATGTCGCCCATGAATACTTCAACCGCGACTGGTTGCCCATGTCGTTTGCCCGAATGAGCGAGTGGCTGGCGCCGGCTAAGCTGAACTTTGCGTGTTCGGCGAATTATCCGGATTACGCCGATGCGCTGAACCTCACCGCCCCGCAGCAAACCTTCCTGAAAGAGCTTCCCGATGTCATATTGAGCGAGACAGCGCGTGACTTCATGGTCAACCAGCAGTTTCGCAAGGACTACTGGGTGCGGGGCGCACGCAAGGTCAATCCTTTGGAGCAGGCCGAAGCTCTGCGCAGGCAACGGGTCATCCTGGCGCAGCCGCGTGCCGACGTCTCGTTGAAAGTCAAAGGCACGGCGTGCGAAGCGACCATGCAGGAAGCCATATATGGGCCGATTTTGGACGCGTTGGCCGATCATCAGCCGAAAACCTTGGGCCAGATCGAGGAAACCGTGAAGGACAAAGGCGTCGTCTTCGCGCAGGTAAAGGAGGCGGTGCTGTTGCTGATTGGAGCGGGGAGCCTGGCTGCCGTGCAGGATGACACCTTCATCGCCAAGGCGAGAAAGCAGACCGACAAACTTAACACCTTCTTGTGCAACAAGTCGCGCGGTAGCAATGACATCAATTGCCTTTCCAGCCCGGTAACTGGTGGTGGCGTGACGGTGACGCGCTTTCAGCAACTGTTTCTGCTTGCCAAGAATCAGGGGAAGAAGCAGCCCGCCGAATGGGCGCAGTTTGCCTGGCAGGCGTTGGCGTCCCAGGGGCAAAGGCTCGTCAAAGAAGGCATGAGTCTGGAGACCGTCGATGAAAATATCGCGGAGTTGAATGTGCAAGCGCAAACCTTTGCTGACAAGAAATTGCCGATTCTGGAGGCGCTTGGCATTGCATGAACGGCGCGCTTGGCTTACGCGAAGGCTTTCACTGATGCCTTGGGTGCAATGGGCGGGGAAACATTCAAGTTTTCGTAGGTGGCATTACAACAAGCGGTTCCATCGCTTAGGTCTGTATTGGACAGCTGTTGTTGTCCAATACAGAGGGTCAGGCTTGTTGCCGCCGACCGAAAATTGACCCACTTATAGGGTGTAGGCCTCAATTTTTCGGGCTCGTCCCCTAACCCTCAGTTCACCGAGGGTGCAACAAATCTAAGACCCCGTTTCCGTCAAGGAGCTGGGGTTTTTTAACGAACAAAGAAAACAGAAATGCCATCGTAAAAATTGACAACAGAGACTACGATTTCGATACACTGTCGGACGAGGCCAAAGCACAACTGGCGAGCTTGCAGTTTGTCGATGCAGAGTTACAGCGACTGAATGCCCAGGGCGTCGTGCTGCACGCAGCAAGGACGACAGATGGAAGTCGGTGGTCCGCATGAATTTTTATCGGGATATGAAACGATAGATATCTCTGCTTGCAGCAGAAAAATATTCCGAATCGCACAATTTGAATCGCTTCCGAAGCAGTCTTGAATGCAGCATTTGCGCAGATATTTAACAGTGTTGGACCAATGAATAAAACAAGTTCAAATGTGATTTGGCACGGCGCTACGGTACAGCGTGAGCATCGTGAACGGCTCAACGGGCATCGTAGCGCCATATTGTGGTTTACCGGTTTGTCGGGAGCCGGCAAGTCGACCTTGGCTCATGCGGTGGAGCAGCGGCTGCATGCATGCGCCGTTCGCACTTATGTGCTGGACGGCGACAACGTGCGGCATGGGCTGTGTGGAGATCTCGGATTTTCCGCCGCAGATCGTAGTGAGAATATACGCCGCGTCGGCGAGTTGGCGAAGCTGTTTGTCGATGCCGGGGTAATCGTGCTGACCGCCTTCATTTCGCCGTTTCGGACTGACAGAGATCTGGTGCGTAGCTGGGTCGCGCCGGAGGATTTTCTGGAAATCCATTGTCGTTGTTCGGTCGAAGTATGCGAGGCGAGGGACGTGAAAGGCTTGTACAAAATGGCCAGAGCCGGCAGCGTCAAGGATTTCACCGGTATTTCATCTCCCTACGAGGAGCCTCTGGCTGCCGAATTGATTGTGAATACCGGTGAGTTGAATGTGGAGCAATGCGTTGAGATGGTCCTGAACTTATTGCGTGAGCGGGGCATCCTTCGGTCGATCTGAGTTGCGATCGTTCGTTAACGGCGCAAGACTCGCAATTAATATCAGATCCAATTTCACCCATTAAACCAGCAAACAAAAGAAATTCACCCATTTGCACTCAAAAATGGCGCCGATCGACAGATGGCACTCATTCTTACAAATAGATCCTGGGTAATCTTTTGGCGCACTTGGGCAACATTTGGGCCTTTCGTCCGTCACTTTGCAAAGTGGCTTGGCGTTGCCTAAATATTGTGCTAATATTCAAAAAATGTGATGTAGATCACATAAATCGACGGAAATAGACGAGTATTATCTGTGCCAACACGTCATGAGCCATTAACTCGGGTCATTGAGCACGGTAAAATCTGCGCTTTTCCCCCAATCATTTTTTGTCACCCTATCGTTATTGCTACGGCAGGCTTGCTGTTGTTTTTACTTTGTTGCGTCTTACTACCCTAGATGAAATCCAAATTCCAAATTCCGCAAAACGAAATCGCGCAGGTACTGGTCGGATATAAAAGCGCGTTTCGCACGGTAGGCGTGTTCAGCGCAATTATCAACCTGCTGATGCTGGTGCCGTCGATCTATATGTTGCAAGTCTACGATCGCGTCCTACCTGCCCGCAACGAGGTCACGTTGTTGATGCTGACGTTGATCATGTTGGGCGCGTATGTGTTCATGAGCGCGTTGGAGTTTGTCCGCAGCTTTGTGTTGATACGGGTCGGCGCGCGGATGGATATGCAATTGAACAAGCGCATTTATACCGCCGCATTTGAGCAGAGCTTGAAAAAGGGCGGAGGCAATGCGGGGCAAGCACTGGCTGACTTGACCAATATTCGCCAATTCCTCACCGGCAACGCGTTATTTGCGTTTTTCGATGCGCCCTGGTTTCCGGTCTATCTGATTGTGATCTTTGCGTTTGAGCCTTCGCTGGGTGTATTTGCCTTGTGCGGCACCATCATTCTGGTGGTGCTGGCGTATGTTAATGAAGTGGTGTCGCGCAAGCCGCTGGCGGAAGCCAATACCATGGCGATTGCGTCTACCACGCTGGCTACCAACAATCTGCGCAATGCGGAGGTCATCGAGTCGATGGGCATGTTGCCCAACCTGATGTGGCGCTGGTTCAAATTGCATGGCCGATTCCTGCAACTGCAAGCAGAAGCGAGTGAGAAGGCCGGTATCGTGCAGGCGGTAACGAAATTCGTGCAGGTTTCGCTGCAGTCGCTGGTTCTTGGGTACGGCGCGTTGCTAGCCGTGCAGGGCAAGATCACGCCGGGCATGATGATTGCCGCGTCTATCCTGATGGGCCGGGCCTTGAGCCCGGTACAGATGGTGATCGGGGTATGGCGGCAATGGAGCAGCACGCGCAGCGCTTACGGTCGTTTGACGCAATTGTTGTCCGAAAATCCGCCGCGTCAGGCCGGCATGGCCTTGCCTAAGCCAGAAGGCGCCCTGTCGATTGAAGGCGTGACAGCGGCCCCGCCCGGGGCGAAGGTGCCGGTGATCAAGAATTTGAGTTTTGCGATTCAACCGGGCGATGTGCTTGGCGTGATCGGTCCAAGCGGTGCCGGCAAATCGACTCTGGCGCG
>PKWO01000045.1 GCA_003132085.1 Oxalobacteraceae bacterium
GCTTAAAGAAACCAAGAAGAAGTAATAGGGGTTGACGATGGACAAGAAACAATCACGTCTGCGCCGCGGACGTCAAACTCGTGCCAAGATTGCCGAGTTAAAAGTGACCCGCCTAGCCGTGCATCGTACCAACTTGCACATCTACGCGAGCATCATTGGCCCGGACGCAAAAGTGCTGGCTTCGGCCTCGACGCTCGAAGCGGAAGTGCGCCTGCAGCTTGCCGGTCAATCCGGCAAAGGCGGCAACGCTGCCGCTGCTGCCTTGGTGGGCAAGCGAGTCGCTGAAAAAGCACTGAAAGCAGGAATCGCCGAAGTCGCGTTCGATCGCTCCGGGTTCCGTTATCATGGTCGCGTGAAAGCAGTTGCAGAAGCTGCGCGTGAAGCCGGTCTGAAGTTCTAAGGAAAAAGCGTCATGGCAAAAATGCAATCGAAGATGCAAAGCGACAAGCCGGATGACGGCATGCGCGAAAAGATGATCGCGGTCAACCGTGTGACCAAAGTGGTCAAGGGCGGCCGTATCATGGGCTTCGCCGCGTTAGCGGTGGTTGGTGACGGCGATGGCCGCATCGGCATGGGCAAAGGCAAGTCAAAAGAAGTGCCGGTCGCAGTGCAAAAGGCGATGGAAGAAGCGCGCCGCAAGATGATCAAGGTCACCTTGAAAAATGGCACGCTGCAGCACACGGTTACCGGCAAGCATGGTGCTTCATCAGTGTTGATGGCGCCGGCAAAAGAAGGTACCGGTGTGATCGCCGGCGGCCCGATGCGCGCGATTTTTGAAGTAATGGGCGTGACGAACGTGGTGGCGAAGTCCAATGGTTCGACCAATCCATACAACATGGTGCGTGCGACGCTGGATGGCTTGTCCAAAATGAACACACCATCGGAAATTGCGGCCAAGCGCGGCAAGTCGATTGAAGAGATCCTGGGCTAAGGTGAAACACATGGCAAAGACAGTCAAAGTGACATTGGTCAAGGGTTTGATCGGTACGCGCGAAACACATCGTGCAACGGTACGCGGCCTGGGCTTGCGTGGCATCAATTCGGTTTCCGAATTGGAAGACACGCCAGCGGTACGCGGCATGATCAACAAAGTATCGTATCTCGTGAAAGTGGTTTCGTAAGCCCTCGGCTTGCGAACGGAGCAAATCATGGAATTGAATAATATCCAGCCAGCAGATGGCGCCAAGCATTACAAGCGTCGTGTAGGCCGCGGCATTGGTTCCGGATTGGGCAAGACGGCGGGCCGTGGTCACAAAGGCCAAAAGTCGCGTTCGGGCGGTTTCCATAAAGTTGGTTTTGAAGGCGGTCAAATGCCTTTGCAACGTCGTTTGCCGAAGCGCGGTTTCAAATCGCTCGCAACGCCGTACAAAGCAGAGGTTCGCTTGTCGGATCTGCAGTCCCTGCCGGTATCCGATATCGACGTGTTGGCGTTGAAGCAAGCTGGTTTGGTGGGCGAATTGGCGCGCGTAGTACGCGTTATTTTGTCCGGCGAGATCAGCAAGAAGGTCACCCTCAAGGGTCTGATTGCTACCAAAGGCGCAAAAGCAGCTATCGAGGCCGCCGGTGGCTCAGTTGCTTAAGTTGCCAAGTAAGCTGACAGTTTAATCGGGAGTAATTTTGGCGACTAGTCCTAAACTTGCTAAAAGCGCAGCCAGCGGCTTCCCGTGGAATCGTTTGTGGTTTCTGCTGGGTGCATTGGTGGTTTATCGGATCGGGGCGCACATTCCGGTTCCGGGGATTGATCCTGGGCATTTGGCTGACTTTTACAAGCAGCACCAAAGTGGCTTTTTGGGGATGTTTAACATGTTTTCGGGCGGTGCATTGTCGAAATTGACGATTTTCGCGGTCGGCATCATGCCATACATTTCCGCATCGATCATCATGCAATTGATGTCGATCGTATCGCCGCAGCTGGAAGCGCTTAAAAAAGAGGGCGAGTCCGGACGCCGCAAGATTACGCAGTACACACGCTACGGCACGTTGGTATTGGCGATGTTTTACGGCATCGGCATCGCGGTGGGGTTGGAGAAGCAGGCCGGCATGGTGTTGGACCCGGGTTTGGCCTTTCGTTTCACGACGATAGTCACACTGGTGACCGGTACGATGTTCCTGATGTGGTTGGGGGAGCAAATCACCGAGCGCGGTTTGGGCAATGGCATCTCGATCATCATCTTTGGCGGGATTGCGGCAGGTTTGCCGAATGCGCTAGGCAGTTTGTTTGAACTGGTCAGCACCGGGGCGATGGCGTGGTTCTCAGCGATATTGATTTGCTTGATTGCAGCTGCTGTAACCTTTGTAGTGGTGTTTATCGAGCGCGGGCAGCGCAAGATACTGGTGAATTATGCGAAGCGGCAGGTGGGCAACAAGATTTACGGCGGGCAGAGCAGTCATCTGCCGTTGAAGCTGAATATGGCCGGGGTAATTCCGCCGATTTTCGCTTCGTCGATCATTTTGTTCCCGGCAACAATTACCAGCTGGTTTACCTCCGGCGATAGTACGAGCCCGGTCGTGCGGTTCCTGAAGGATATGGCGGCATCGATGGCGCCAGGTGAACCGATTCATGCGCTGCTGTACTCGCTGGCGATTATATTCTTTTGCTTTTTTTATACCGCATTGGTATTCAATAGCAAGGAGACCGCAGATAATTTGAAGAAGAGCGGGGCGTTCGTACCGGGAATTCGCCCTGGTGAACAGACTGCGCGCTACATCGACAAGATTTTGATGCGTTTGACTCTGGCGGGTGCTGTATACATCACGCTGGTTTGCTTGTTGCCTGAATTTTTGATTGCAAAATGGAAAGTGCCGTTTTACTTCGGTGGAACGTCCCTGTTGATCATTGTGGTGGTAACCATGGATTTCATGGCCCAAGTACAGAACTACGTGATGTCACAGCAATATGATTCGCTGTTGCGCAAGGCGAATTTCAAGGGCGGAATTCCTACGCGATAAGCGCCCAGGAGAACGACAGATCGCATGGCAAAAGACGACGTTATCCAGATGCAGGGCGAGATTCTTGAGAATCTGCCGAATGCAACGTTTCGAGTTAAGTTGGAAAATGGACATGTAGTACTCGGTCATATTTCCGGCAAGATGCGCATGAACTATATTCGCATTCTGCCAGGCGACAAGGTGACGGTTGAATTGACACCTTATGATTTGAGTCGTGCACGTATCGTGTTCCGTACCAAGTAGCTTTACAAGTGAAGTTAGAACTGAAAGAAAGAGGGCGAAAATGAAAGTGCTCGCATCAGTTAAGCGGATTTGCCGCAACTGTAAGATCATCAAGCGCAAGGGCGTGGTTCGTGTTATTTGCACAGAGCCGCGTCATAAGCAGCGCCAAGGTTAATTTAACGTTATTGATCGAGGAATAACGAATGGCACGTATTGCAGGGGTGAATATCCCCAATCATCAACACACTGTTATCGGCTTGACTGCGATTTATGGTGTGGGCCGCCCGCGCGCACAAAAAATATGCGTGAAAACGGGTGTTTCGACCACCAAAAAGGTCAAAGATCTGGACGATAGCGAGTTGGAAAAGCTGCGCGAAGAGATAGGCAAATTCATCGTTGAGGGCGATTTGCGTCGCGAAATCTCGATGAACATCAAGCGCTTGATGGATCTCGGTTGCTATCGTGGTTTGCGTCATCGTAAAGGCTTGCCATGTCGTGGGCAGCGTACGCGCACCAACGCACGTACCCGCAAGGGGCCGCGTAAGGCAGCGCAGTCGTTGAAGAAATAATCCTGCTGAGTTGATCAGCAGTTTGATTGGTCGTCGGGATTCAAGGAAATAATCATGGCAAAAGCACCCAATAACGCCGCCGCAGCACGCGTGCGTAAAAAAGTTAAAAAGAANNTGCAGGCTTCAAGGGTTCGCGTAAATCGACCCCGTTTGCGGCTCAGGTCGCGGCCGAAGCTGCCGGTAAGGTGGCGGTGGAGTGCGGTGTGAAAAATCTTGAAGTCCGCATCAAAGGACCAGGCCCGGGGCGCGAATCTGCGGTTCGCGCGCTGAACAACCTCGGCATCAAGATTACGCAAATCCAGGATGTGACACCAGTGCCGCATAACGGTTGCCGTC
>PKWO01000567.1 GCA_003132085.1 Oxalobacteraceae bacterium
CGAGAACAGCTTTGCAATCGAGGTTTTCTGATCGTAGGTGATGCGATCCGCCGCCTCTCCCTCAATCCACAGGTCGGGGCCGCCATCCCGCTTCTGCCGCATGGTCGCCAAGCCGCCGGCCTGCGCATACAAGGTTGCGAAATCATAGTTGTCCGGCGAGGTAGTGAGAACCAGTTTGGCTCCCTTCATGATCAAAGTGCCTTGGGTAAGGATGACGTTACCGGTCCAGGTGCGGATTTGCTTCACGTCGTCATCCACCAACTTATCGGCGGCGACATTGTATGGTTTATCAAAATCCGCTTTCTCGGCATGCGCGTTGCCGACGACGAGGAGCGCGACCAGCAACAAAGGGACAAAACATTGTTTCATGATTATTCTCTTGGATAAGCGTGGCTTAAGTATCTGTTGGAAATTCAATGCTTTTGCTGTCGAACGGTGGCATGCACGTCGTGAAACAGCGTGAAATTGAGCGTCGCGTTGTTGGCATACATGCCCTCTCCGGTGATCTCGGTTGTGCCCTGGGTGATATCGACGGCCTTGTCGGTTTGTATGATGTCGTCATCCGGAAAAATCAACACGTACTCCGATTTCAGATGGAAATGCGGCGCCGTTTTGGACTCCGGGCGATCAATGTGCACATCGTCGATCATTTGCACCTGACTGGCGTCGCTATTGGCGATCGCGCGCTGCGCGTGCATGGTTATCGACGGCCGATCAACGCTCAGACTCTTCAGTATCGGCAAAACGATCTCATAATTATCTTCGTTCGGAAAATGCGTAAGCTTTGCACCGGAAATAGCGTAGCGCGCCTGACCGACTTTGGAGGTCCTGACAAAATTGAACTTTTCAACGAAATAATCCGGGTCGGTGCGCACTGCTTCGGTCGCACCGCTATCGCTTCCCCGGCGCATTATTTCGAGCACCCATAAACTGCCCAAGGCCATTGCGGCCGATAGCACGATCAATATCAGCAGCCGCAGGCGATTGGTGGAGCGGGCGTTGCTCACGCCAAATACGGCGCTAGCGCCGCCTCGTAGCGACCTTGCGCCCGCAAGATGAAGTCGCACAGTTCGCGTACCGCGCCGCTGCCGCCGCTTGCCTGGGTCACGTAATGCACGCGCGACCGCACTTCCGCATGCCCATTCGGCACGCTGGCCGCAAAGCCCGTCCGCAACAAGACCGGCAGATCAATCAGATCGTCCCCGGCAAAGCCGCAGTCCTGCGCCGGCATCAAGGTGCGTGCCAGCAATTGCTCGAACGCGGTCTTTTTGTCATGCACGCCTTGCTCGACGTGGTCGACGCCCAGATCTGCGGCTCGCTTCGCCACGATATCGGATTTGCGCGCCGAAATAATGGCGGTGGCAATACCGGATTGCCGCAATAACTGGATGCCGAGTCCGTCCAGCACATTAAAAGTCTTCAGGATTTCGCCGGTCGGACCGTAGTGCAGGCCGCCGTCCGTCAACACGCCGTCGACATCGAAAATCATCAAGCGAACGCGCGCAGCACGGGCTACGGCATCGGCTCGGGTGGCGGCCGTCATCAGATCACCTTGGCACGGGTCAAATCGTGAATGTGGAGCGCGCCCACCAGTTTTCCGTCAGCATCCGACACCAGCAGCTGGTTGATGCGATACTCTTCCATCACATGCACCGCATCGACCGCCAGTTGATCCGGCCCGATCGTACGCGGATTGGCATGCATGACATCGGCAATCGATAATTTGCTGAAATCGCGGACTTCTTCGATCAGGCGGCGCAGGTCGCCGTCGGTAAACACACCAATCGCATGGAAATTCTGATCGACCACCGCTGTCATGGCCATTCCCTTTTTTGTGATTTCCAACAGGGATGCCGACAAGGATGCATCCACCGTCACTGCCGGAATCTCCGCGCCGCTGCGCATCACGTCGCGCACATGGGTCAACAGCCGGCGACCGAGCGCACCACCTGGGTGCGATCGCGCAAAATCATCTTCCTTGAATCCTCGCGCATCCAATAGCGCTACCGCCAATGCATCGCCCATGGCGAGCGTCGCGGTGGTGCTTGCGGTTGGCGCCAGATTGAGCGGGCACGCTTCCTTGTCGACACTGACATCGAGGTGAACGTTTGCCAATTGAGCCAGATTCGACGCCGGATTGCCGGTCATGGCGATCAGCTTGGCGCCCATGCGCTTGATGATCGGCACGATAGCCAGCAGTTCGGCGGTTTCACCGGAATTGGAAATCGCGACAAAGGCATCGCGTTCGGTCACCATGCCGAGATCGCCATGGGCGGCTTCCGCCGGATGTACAAACAGCGCCGGAGTCCCGGTCGAGGCCAAGGTTGACGCGATTTTGCGCGCGATATGACCGGATTTTCCGATGCCCGACACGACCACGCGACCGTCACACTGAAGTAAAAGTCCAACTGCCTGCGGAAAAGTGCGATCCTGCCCCGTAGCAAGCCGCTTTTTTATTGCTAAAATTGCATCTGCTTCGATTTGCAAGGTGTCAAGGGCGAGTTCAAGCGCGCGCGCGGCGCTTTTGCCGTCAAAAGATTTGGGCGTGATTTTTGCATCGGATACACTCATGCCTAAAGTATAAACGAATTCACCGTGCAAAAAATTGGCAAAGCAAAAAACTTGCCAGATACAACAAGACGATTTGCCGCATCTAACGTATTGACCCCACGCTGCCTTAACGCTTATGTTTTCTCCACTGGAACTTACTCTCTTGCTGTTAGGCGCCGCCGTTCTCGGCGTAGTAGCGTTTCGTATGTTGCAGTTGCCGCCAATGCTCGGCTATTTGACAGTCGGCATTTTGATCGGGCCATATGGTTTCGGCTTGACGGAGGACAATGAAACCACCCATACGTTGGCCGAATTTGGCGTAGTGTTCCTGATGTTTTCCATCGGTCTGGAATTTTCGCTGCCCAAGCTGTCGTCAATGCGGCGTATCGTGTTTGGCCTGGGGATGGCGCAAGTATTGGTAACCCTGGTCGCGACCATGGTGTTCGGCTGGCTGTTGACCACCCTGCTGCCGCAAGTCACGGGTATGAGCTGGCAGGCTGCATTTGCGCTAGGCGGGGCGCTGGCCATGTCGTCGACAGCCATTGTGTCTAAATTGTTGACCGAAAGGCTGGAACTGGAAAGTGAACACGGACGCCGCATAATCGGAATTTTATTATTCCAGGATTTGGCCCTGGTGCCCTTGCTGATCGTCGTTCCCGCATTGGCCCGTCCGCACGGCGACTTGGCGGCGACGCTTGCCTGGGCAGCGGTGAAAGCCATCTTCGTGCTGGTGCTGCTGCTTGTCCTCGGACAAAAATTGATGCGCGGCTGGTTCACCGTGGTCGTTCGACGCCGTTCGCAAGAACTCTTCATGCTCAATTTGCTGTTGATCACGCTGGGTGCCGCGTGGATCACTGAGCGCGCCGGACTATCGCTGGCGCTAGGCGCATTTGTGGCCGGGATGTTGATTTCCGAAACCGAGTACAAGCACCAAGTGGAAGAAGACATCAAGCCTTTCCGCGACGTCTTGCTGGGTTTGTTTTTCATCACGATCGGCATGTTGCTCAATGCCGCGCTGGTCTTGCAGCACTGGTGGTTGGTGCTGCTGCTGCTGGTCGGGCCGATGTTGCTGAAATTCGCATTGATTGCGGCATTGGCAAAATTATTCGGCTCGTCGACCGGTGTTGCGCTGCGAACCGGTTTGGCATTGGCCCAGGCCGGCGAATTCGGCTTCG
>PKWO01000346.1 GCA_003132085.1 Oxalobacteraceae bacterium
GCGCAATCGGCAGATAGGAGAAGGTAAACCACAGGACGATGAACGCCAACACGGCAGAAAATTTGGCTCGCTCGGCAAAAGAACCGATTATCAGTCCGCAGGTAATCGCAGCAAAGGTTGCCTGGAACACCACGTAGACGAATTCCGGAATCACGACGCCTTTGCTAAAGGTTGCAGCCGTTGCGAAAGTGGCCTTTACCGGATCCCAGATGCCGTTGAGGAAGAGCCGATCCGTGCCGCCGATAAATGGATTGCCTTCGGTGAACGCAAGCGAATAACCGTAGATGCACCACAACACGATGATCAGCGCAAATATCATGAAGACTTGCAACAGGATCGACAGCATGTTTTTGGAGCGCACCAGACCGCCGTAAAACAAAGCCAGACCCGGAATCGTCATCAGGATCACCAGTGCGGTTGATATCATCATCCAGGCGGTATCGCCTTTATTGGGAACCGGCGGCGCGACGGGAGCTGCCGCAGCCGGTGCAGCCGCCGCAAGAGCTGGAGCCGAAGCGGCGGGCGCCGCTGCAGCCGAAGCGGCGGCCGGAGCCGGAGCCGCCGACGAGGCGGATGCCGTTGCACTATCGCTCGCTTTGGCGGCAGGCGCATCGTCTGCCCATCCAGACTGCGAAAAGCCGACGGCAAAAAGCAACGCGCTCGCTGCCAAGAAACATTTAAATTGTTTTTTCATAACTTCCCCCTTAGAGCGCTTCGTTGCCGGTTTCACCGGTACGAATGCGAACCACTTGTTGTAGGTCGTAGACAAATATTTTGCCATCGCCGATTTTGCCGGTCCGAGCCGCGGTTTCTATCGCCTCGATCGCCCGCTCCACTATCGCATCGTCCACGGCGGCTTCAATTTTGGTTTTCGGCAAAAAATCGACAACGTATTCGGCGCCGCGATATAACTCGGTATGTCCCTTCTGGCGACCGAAACCTTTGACCTCGGTTACCGTAATGCCCTGTACGCCAATTTGAGACAAGGCTTCCCGCACCTCATCCAATTTGAACGGTTTGATGATTGCTGTTATCAGTTTCATACTCACCTCGGTTAAAAAGTTTTGCTGATGGACAATACCAGGGCAGTTTTTCCCAGGTTCTTCGAATCGGGGGCCGGGCCAACGTAATTGCTGGTGTTGGTGCCGATCACTGCCAGCGCCCCGGTTAACACGCCGAAATCCTTGGTGACTCCGACCTTCCAATCGGTATAGCTGAAGGCAGACGAATTCTTGACAGTCTGATGCCCTGCATGCAAATTGATCGTAAAGCCGTTCTCCACATCGAAATTGGCTCCGATATCGAGATAGCCGCTGTTCTTGCTATCCGCGAAACCGAACAAGTCCGTTAACGAGTACGAATACTTAGCATAAACCGGGCCATAGCCGAGTTGTCCGTAGATCTCAGTGGTATTGGCACTGGGATTCAAACCATTTCCCGCGTAAACATAAGACAACAGCCCGACGTCGTATGAGACGTCCTTGACTATTTCACCCCGTTTGCCGCCGTACAGATCCCATTCGACGTTACCGCTGCCGCCCGGCGTGTCGGAAATCCATTTGATCGTCGACAGCCACGTGCCGGCATAGAAACCGGTTGGATTATTCGTATAATCAGCACCACCTTGCAAGGCCGGTTGCAAACGGGATTGGGAAATACCCCGATATCGATAATCGGATACGATTGAGGCATTGAAGCTCACCTCATTGTCCGGCTTGACATCTTCCGCGTGAGCAATGCCAGCACAAAATGTAGTAGCGATTGCCGTTGCAAGAATTAGTTTTTTCATGGCGCGGTCCTCTTCGTGGTTAGAATAGATTGATAGTGTGTGAGCTTGATGTCGGCAAAACAGGGCCAATACAGGCCTCTTTTTGGGGATAAAAATTAAGTTTTGTACCATACCAGTTACACATTGCACTGGACATGGGAGATATCAGAGAACGACGCAACAGCAATTCCCTGACAAGAAACAGTTCCGCATGATGCCCGTGCGCTGTTCGGTAGAATAGCTTGATGTAGCACATGCTTGATGGCACGTGTGCTCACTTTGCATGCGCTTGATGGTGCGCATGCTTGAAACTGCGCGTGCTTGATGTTGCACGTGGTTGATATGACTATGAGCAGGAGTCGTGCCAGCCTTTTTGGGATACACGATTGCCTTTTCGATACATACCAATTGCAAATTGCACTAATAATGCGCACACCAAATTTGGATAGCCCCAAATTAGTGCGTTCATCGAAAAACCAAAGGGATGATCATGGGAAAAACTAATTTTTTTGACGACTTGCAGTCAAAAATCAACCAAGCGCTGGAAAATTCACCGGCAAAAGACATAGAAAAGAATGTCAAGACGATGCTAAGCCAGGGATTTTCCAAGCTTGATCTGGTTACGCGTGAAGAATTTGACGTGCAGATGCAGGTTTTGGCCAAAACAAGAGCCAAACTGGAGGCACTCGAAGCGCGAGTGACAGAATTAGAGGGGCAGTTAAAGAAACAACAATAGAAATTCGTTGATGCGGTAGCACAGAGCGGCATCGGCAAAGGCCGATGCCGCTCTGTGAGCGCTTGGTTTTTATATCAAATTACCGGACTCCGTTCTATTATTACAACTGTATAAATAAACAGCGTAATATCGACGCAATTGCGGAAATGCCTGCAACATCAGGGCGAGGTTAAGGAGTCAAGCATGTTTGCCGATTTTGCGAGGCATGCGGCTCGTATAACTACTCCCATCCAAACTGACGCATACGACACACCCTCTCTGATCGAGTCGGCCTCTTGCCAGGATATTGAATGAGTTTAGCCGTATTGAAAAGTCGTGCGCTCGCCGGCATGCACGCGCCGGAAGTGACGGTTGAAGTACATTTGGCCAACGGATTACCTTCTTTTACTATCGTCGGGTTGCCTGATACCGAAGTAAAGGAATCCAAGGATCGAGTGCGCGCGGCGCTGCAAAATGCGCGCTTTGAATTCCCGGCGCGACGCATTACCGTGAATTTGGCCCCTGCGGAACTGCCAAAGGAATCGGGGCGTTTCGATTTGCCGATTGCGTTGGGCATTCTGGCGGCCTCCGAGCAAATGCCTGCCGGCGAGCTCGATCAATACGAATTCGCCGGGGAACTTTCCCTATCCGGCGAATTGCGGCCGGTACGCGGAGCACTGGCAATGACCTATGCGATGCATCGCGCCGGCGGCGCCTCCGGCAAGCGGCGCTCGTTCATCCTGCCGCGCATCAATGCGGACGAAGCGGCGCTAGTGAAGGATGCCGCTATTTTTCCGGCCGACTCTTTATTGCATGTCTGCGCGCACTTCGCCGCAACCGATGCCGACGCCAGGCTGGTGCGCCACGTTGCCGCAGTGCCCGCGGGACGCCCCAGCTACCCCGATTTCGCCGACGTCAAGGGACAGATTCACGCGAAGCGCGCACTTGAGGTCGCCGCCGCCGGCAACCACAGTGTGTTGATGGTAGGGCCACCCGGTACCGGCAAATCAATGTTGGCAGCCCGCTTTCCGGGAATTCTGCCGTCGATGACGGATGAGGAGGCGCTCGAATCGGCTGCGGTCCAATCCTTGACCGGCGGCTTCCATGCCAGCAAGTGGAAAACCAGGCCGTACCGCGCGCCGCATCACACCGCGTCTGGCGTCGCATTGGTGGGTGGAGGCAGCACGCCGCGCCCGGGAGAAATTTCACTGGCTCATCGAGGGGTATTATTTTTGGATGAGTTGCCCGAGTTCGACCGTAGAGTATTGGAAGTGCTGCGCGAACCGTTGGAATCCGGCCATATAACCATATCACGCGCCGCCCGCCAGGCAGACTTTCCGGCGCGTTTTCAATTGATAGCCGCGATGAACCCCTGCCCCTGCGGCTATCTCGGCCATCCGTCGAACAAATGCCGCTGCACGCCGGATACAATTTCCCGCTATCAGAGCAAGATATCCGGCCCCTTGCTCGATCGCATCGACATGCAAATCCACGTCGCCGCCATACCGCACGAGGACTTGCTGAAACAGGCGGATGGCGAGTCGTCGGCGACGGTGTCTGCCAGGGTTGAGCGGGCGTTCGACGCACAACTCAAGCGCCAAGGAAAAGGCAACAACACCTTGTCGACCACCGAGATCGATATGCACTGCAAACCGGATACTGCGGGCGAACAGTTGCTGCGCACGGCGATGACGCGCTTGAACTGGTCGGCGCGAGCGTACCACCGGGTCTTGAAGGTGGCGCGCACTATAGCGGATCTGGCCGGCAGCGATTCGATAGCGCAGGCGCATGTGGCCGAGGCGATTCAGTATCGGCGAGCCTTGCGGGAGCGGTAAGCGAACAATCTCCGTAGCACTTTCCGTTCCGGCCTTTCTTGCACGATCAGCACGATCAGAAAATCGTCATTGACCCATCGACAGTGATACGATACCGGAGGTATACGCGCCGACTCCCAATCATGGCAATTAATTATCAACTTATTCTCGATTCAATTTGCGACGAAGTAAAAGGTCTGCTCTCAAAAGGCAAGGTCGCCAGTTACATACCTCAGTTGTCCGCCGTGTCGCCGCTGCAATTCGGCATTGCCGCATATTGCCTGGATGGGCGTGTTTTTACTGCAGGCGATGCGCAAAAGAAATTTTCTGTGCAAAGCATTACCAAACTCTTTGCATTAGCGTTGGCCTTCGCACGCGAAGGAGACAAAATATGGAGTCGCGTGGGCCGGGAGCCGTCCGGCAATCCGTTTAATTCGCTATCCCAGCTTGAGTATGAGTACGGCATTCCGCGCAATCCATTCATCAACGCCGGCGCGCTGGTCATCCACGACATACTGGCGGCTCGCTTCGTGCAGGCCGACATTGCGCTGCTACAGTTCATCCGCATGCTGGCGCGCCAGCCGGCACTGGATTTCGACAAGGCAGTCGCCTTGTCGGAGCACCAAACTGCACACCGCAACTATGCAATCGCCCACCTGATGAAAGATTTTGGCAATTTGCATAATCCGGTAGAGACTATCATTGAAGGCTACTGCCGCCAGTGCTCGATCACGATGAATTGCATAGAGTTGGCCAGGGCGGCCAGTTTTTTAGCCAACCATGGCAGTATTCCGTGGGACGGCACGCGCATATTGGACGCCAGTTCGTCCAAGCGCTTGAATGCGCTGATGCTCACCTGTGGAACCTATGATGCTGCAGGAGATTTTGCCTATCGTGTCGGGTTGCCGGCCAAAAGCGGCGTCGGCGGCGGCATCGTCGCGCTGGTGCCGGGGGAACTTGCCATTGCCGTGTGGTCACCCGGGCTCGACGCCACCGGCAATTCGCTGGCCGGCGTGATGGCGCTGGAGCGATTCACCACGCTGACCGCGCGCTCGATTTTCTGATCTTCCGGCATCCATCGGGATTCGTTACCCTGAAATCCGGTCCGCATTTTCTTGGAGTTGTTATTATTCGTCATGCTTAACATCAAGCCATCTACCTCAATCGCCTTGTTTCTCATGGCGGCAGCACTGCCGATTCTCTCTGCTTGCGATCCAAAATACAATTGGCGCGAGGTGCACGGCAAGGATGCCTCTTTCGTTGTACTGCTGCCGGATAAACCTGTTTCGATGTCGCGACCAATCAACCTGAACGGTGAACCGGTGACGATGACCATGACAGCCGCCGAAGTGGATGGCGTCAATTTTGCGGTCGGATATGTCCAAGTATCCGATGCAAAACTGGCCCCCGCCGCGCTGAATTCGATGAAAACGGCATTGGTAAAAAACATTAACGGCGCGATTAAACATGAGCAACCGCCGGCGGCCCAGTCGGTAGCGGAGGGTCAGCAAACAAACGCGACTGATATTGAGGCTACCGGCACCCGCGCAACCAACAGCGGCGCCGAACCGCTTCTCCTGATCGGTCATTTTGCGGTAAAAGGCAACCGCGTCTATCAGGTAATCGTACTTGGAAGTGAAAAAGCCGTGCCAAGAGAAGAGGCCAACACCTTTCTTTCCTCTTTCAGGCCTGATTGATTGCATGCGCACCGCCGCCACGATGACCGAGCTGCAAAATCGTGTTATGGTTTTACCTGCAAGCAAACCAAGGGGGCTCAATGCTAGTTACATTCAAATCGAAAGCCGCCGCCGAAGTCGTCATGTATGAAGAGCACGCCAAGCCGCTTCTCGAACTGATCGGCAAGGACGTTAAACGCGGGGTTATTACCGCCGAGGAAGCTGCGCTCGCGATCGTCAAATTGGAAGCGGCTGTCAGCGAAAGCAAAATCCATCCGACCACCGAAGAGGTCAAGCGCGATGTCGTCGCCCATCATGGAGAGGCCGGCGATAACCACGATCATGAAGCATCTCAGTTCGTCAGTTTTGCAACGCGCGCCTACCCGCTTTTGGAAATGCTGCGTGCCGCGCAAAAAGGCGGCAACGACGTCCTTTGGGGCATTTAGTCATGCGCAGCCAAGAACGCGTGCTGACCGCGGCAGATGGCACAACGATTTTCGTTACCGACTGGCTGCCTGAAGCCGCCGACGCGGCTCGCGGCAGCATTGTATTCATGCACGGACTAGGCGAGCATAGCGGGCGTTATACACATGTCGCCCAATTCTTCAACGATTGCGGTTTGGCGGTTCGCGCCTACGACCACCGCGGTCATGGCCGCTCCGGCGGTCCGCGCGGCGACGTCCCTGACAACGATCGCATGTTGCATGATGCAAAAATGGTGATCGACGATTTTGCGCTGCAATACCCAGCGCCGCCGTTGCTGCTGGGGCATAGTTTGGGCGGGCTGTTGGCCGCGCGTTTTGCGGTGGAAAACTGGTCGCCGCTACGCGGCCTGATTTTATCGTCGCCGGCATTGACGGTGTCCTTGTCGGCCGCGCACAGGCTGTTATTGAAGATACTTGAGGCAACCGCTCCCGGCTATGCGCTCCCGAACGGCCTGGACAGTCGCTTTCTTTCGCATGACCCGACAGTCGTTGACGCTTACATCAAAGATCCGCTGGTGCACACCAAAATCAGCGCCCGTCTATTGCGTTGCCTATTAGTGTCCATCGATATAGCGCTCGCGAAGGCGCCGACGCTGAACTTGCCGACCTTGATGGTGGTGGCCGGCGACGACCACCTGGTGGATGCGAGCGGTAGCCAGGCTTTCTTCGCGCTACTGCCGCCCGGAGTCGGAACGAAGCATGTCTACCCGCAGCTATATCATGAAGTTTTCAACGAAGTCGACGCGCATCGCGTTTTTGATGATGTTCGGAACTGGCTGCAACAACGGTAGCAATACGCATATCCGGGTAAAAGCGGGATCGGCCGCGACCCGTCCGCCATATTTATATTGCTGAAAATGCGTGGCGGCTGCTCAGCCCCGTTACAATCTCGTCTTCATGCTTTGCCCGCCAAGTATGCAACACTACACTAGCGTACCCTGTCATGCGTGGGACGCCCACTTGCAATCACGAAAAATTCATGCCTAAGGTATCATTAAAAACCGATTCACTCGCCTTTTGCCTGCTGGGCGCCGCGCACGCGGTGGCGGCAGTACGCACCGGCACCGCGCTGCCGCAGGCGCTATCGCAGATTTTCTCCAAAAACATCGCCCCGCCGCAAGCACGCGGAGCGATTCAGGATATCTCGTACCGCACCATGCGCCAGCTCGGGCGAGCCGAAGCGCTGCTTGCGCTGATGACGCAAAAATCGCCGGAACCGGCGTTGCTGCATGCGCTGCTTTGCTGCGCGCTGGCGTTGATATCCAGTCCGCAAGAGCAGGCAGGCGACGCGCCATACAACAGTTTCACGGTAGTCGATCAAGCAGTTACGGCAGCGGCGTCCGACCTGTCGATCGCCCATGCAAAAGGCATGGTCAATGCAGTGTTGCGGCGTTTCTTGCGCGAGCGCGATGCGCTGTTGCAAGACGTTTTGCGCGACCCGGTCGCGCACTGGAATTACCCTGCTTGGTGGATTGATTCGATCAAATCGGCTTACCCGCACGATTGGCAGGCGATCCTTGCAGCCGGCAATGCCCTTCCACCTCTGACCTTGCGCGTGAACTGTCGTAAAACGACGGCTGCAGCCTATATGCAGACTCTGGCCCTGCATGCGATGGCGGCAACCCAGGTAGGCCCGGTGGCGGTGCGGTTGGCGCAGCCGGTCCCCGTCAGCCAGATCCCCGGATTTGACCAAGGCTTGGTGTCGGTGCAAGATGCTGCCGCGCAATTCGCAGCGACGCTGCTTGATGTGCAGGATGGCATGCGCGTACTGGATGCGTGCGCCGCGCCGGGCGGCAAGACTGGCCATATTCTCGAATGCGCTGACGTCGAGCTGCTGGCGCTTGACAGTGACGCCCGGCGTTTACCGCGTATCGCCGAGAACTTGCAGCGGCTGCAACTCGACGCCACACTGCAAGTGGGCGATGCCGGCAGCCGCGAGTGGTGGGACGGGCAAGCATTCGACCGCATTTTGGCCGATGTCCCATGTACCGCCTCCGGCATAGTGCGCCGCCATCCCGACATTCGATGGCTAAGGCGCAAAGGCGATGCCGTCCAATTGGCCAGTCAGTCGCGGCAAATCCTGGACAACCTTTGGCAGATGCTGCGCCCGGACGGAAAATTATTATTTGTAACCTGTTCACTCTGGCCGCAGGAGTCTGAAGCGCAAGCCGCCGCGTTTGCGGTGCGCAACCAGGCGATTCGCTTATCCGCACCAGGCCAATTGCTGCCGACCGCCAACACCGAGTATGATCACGATGGTCTGTTTTACGCGTTATTCCAGAAAGCCATTACTGCCATTACTTAACCCGGATGTTGCATACATTGCGTTATTTGCACGGTCACATGGAAAATGAAGGCGACACCCTATAACGGATGTTGACTGGAGCCGACAGTTGTTGTTAAAAATGTCATATTTTTGCAAATTTTCTGGGCTTTTGGCTTAAATATTGCAGCGATTTGGCCCAAAACTGGTCTAATAATGGCGGGAAGACTGGTTTGCAGTCGATTTCGTCTTGGTGTGCCAGACTCATGGTGCTGCTATTGATTAACTTTTTAAAGCGGAACTGTTCCGTACTCTGACACGAGTGACACGACGATTTATCCATTACCTCTATAGCGGATTGCTGGCAACACTGTTGCTTGCCTTTGCGTTCGTTCACGCGTCGGCCTTTGCTGCCGCCGGCATTGAGATCACCCAAGCGCATCTGGAGAACGCGGAAGAAGGCTACAAACTCTCGGCCACCTTTGCCTTCGATCTCAATCACAATCTTGAGGATGCGATCAATCATGGCATTCCGCTGCATTTCACGACTGAAGTGGAAATGACGCGGCCGCGCTGGTATTGGTTCGATGAATCAGCCATCAACGCGCAACGCACCGTCAGAATTTCCAAAAACCTGCTGACCAACGAATATCAGGCGACGATTCTCGGCGGCGTTCAACAGAGTTTCAACACGCTCGACGATGCCCTTGCGCTATTGCGCCGACCCAGCCGCTGGGTGGTTGCCGAACGAAACGCATTGAAATCCGGAGCAACCTACAATGTTGCCGTCCACATGGAGTTGAATCTTCATTATTTGTCCAAGCCGATTCATCTCAACGCATTGAACAACAGCGACTGGAGCCTCGCTTCCGATTGGAAACATTTTCCCTTCAAGGCTGAATAATAGTGGGGCGGATTTTGAAGTATTTGCTGTTGCTGGGCGGCCCCGTCTTCGGCATCTTGTTGTTTTTGCTGGTCTTGGCCTCCGACAATTCCGCCTCCTTCGAACAAAACTATCCGTGGTTGTTGGGCCTCAATGCGTTGTTCGCCGCTGCGCTGTTGATTTCCGTCGTTTCGCTGATCGTCCGCCTTTACAAAAACTTCAAGCAGCGCAAATTCGGCTCGCGCCTGATGGCGCGCCTGGTGCTGCTGTTTGCATTGATCGGGATCCTGCCCGGCACCTTGATCTACCTGGTTTCAGTGCAATTCGTGTCGCATTCGATCGAGTCCTGGTTCGACGTCAGCGTTGAGTCGGCCCTTGAATCCGGATTGAATCTTGGCCGTGCCGCCCTTGACACGCAGTTAAACGACCTGCTGGCGAAAGGCCGCAGTGTCGCCTTGGAAATATCCGACATGTCAGATGCGGCCCAGACTACTCAGCTGGCCAAATTGCGCGACTCGAATCTGATTCAGGAAGCCAGCATCGTTACCGCAAGCGGACACGTGGTTGCCAGCGTCGGCGGCAAGATCGGCACCCTGATGCCGGATTTACCGACCCCGCTCATGCTCAAGCAAGCCCGCATGACGCGCGGCTACTCGGCCAAAGAGAGCGTCGACAACACCCGCGACGATAGCACGAGCGACCTGCGCTTGCGCGTCATCATTGCCATTCCTTCGTCAAGCAATGAATTGTCGTTGCAAGGTGTTCCCCGCTTTCTTCAGTTATTGCAACCGGTGTCGGCCAATCTTGCCGCCAATACCAAGGCATTGAGTGAAGCTTACCGCGAGTATCACGCNNACATTGCTTCTGGCAATATTCGGCGCGATTGCGGCCGGGTTCATGAACGCAACCAATCTGGCAAAACCGCTGTTGCTACTCGCGGAGGGAACCAAAGCAGTGGCCGAAGGCAATTTGTCGCCCCGGCCTATCGTCGCGACTTCAGACGAATTGGGTACGCTGACGCAATCGTTCAATACGATGACCAAACAACTATTCGAAGCCCGCGCCTCGGTCGAGCAAAACCGAGCAGCGTTGGAAAATGCGAAAGCTTACCTGGAATCGGTGCTGGCAAATATGTCCGCCGGCGTGATGGTCATGGATAGCCAGTTCGTATTGGTGAGCTGTAACGAATCGGTCGAACGCATATTGCACCACGAATTCGAACGCTACCTCGGCACCCCGCTGGCGGCAATTGCCGAACTGCAGACTTTTTCCACTGCCATTACCCAGGCTTTCTCGGAACAAAGCGCCCAATCGGCAGCGGACGAGTTGGGGCACACGCATTTGCACTGGCAGCACCAAATCGAAATCCCACGCGTCCAGGGTGTCGACGACGCCGACAATAACACCACGTTGCTGGCGCGCGGCTCGCGTCTGCCGGTTGCCAATGGCACCGGCTATCTGGTGGTGTTTGACGATATCTCGGACGTCATCTCGGCACAGCGCACGTTTGCCTGGGGCGAGGTCGCGCGCCGTCTCGCGCACGAAATTAAAAATCCACTCACCCCGATCCAGTTATCGGCTGAGCGCCTGCAAATGAAGCTGTTCGCCAAGCTCTCGCCGCAAGACGCGGCCATGCTCAATAAAAGTACCGCAACCATCGTCAATCAGGTGGCAGCAATGAAACGCATGGTAGACGATTTCCGCGACTATGCGAAAACGCCGCCGGCGGTATTATCCGCATTGAATTTGAATGCGCTGATCGAAGAAATCCTCCACCTGTACCTGGGCGGGGATGAAGGTGACATTATCCATGCCACATTGGCGCCAACCCTTCCCCGCGTGATGGGAGACACAACACAATTGCGCCAAGTAATACATAATCTTTTGCAGAACGCACAAGATGCCGTCAGCGACCGCGTCGACCATCAAGGGGACGCGAGAATCGATTTGGTGACTGAAGAGATCCACTATAAAGGGTCAAACGACGAAACCCGCACTGCCGTTCGCATTTCGATCACCGACAACGGCCCGGGATTTTCGCCCAAAATTTTGGCTAGGGCATTTGAGCCGTATGTCACATCCAAACCGCGCGGCACCGGATTAGGGCTTGCAATGGTAAAAAAAATTATCGATGAGCATGGCGGACGGATCGATATTCAGAATCGACCGGACGCAAATGGCGCAAAGGTGTCAATTTTACTGTTAAAGTTAGCACCGATTGATTAACAAATGTGGAAATTCACCAATTGCAGGAAGCTTCATGTTTCTCTAATGGCGAAAGGCGATCTCTGATTGTTCTCCGCAAGCGGTTCAACAAATGGATGACAATTGAAATGACGAAGGCACGCACATGGCTAATATCCTAGTTGTTGATGATGAGATGGGGATACGAGAGCTTCTCTCGGAAATCTTGGGCGACGAGGGGCATGTCGTTGCAACTGCGGAAAACGCACAACAAGCTCGCGAGTTACGGGCTGCCGGCGCCCCCGATTTGGTGTTGCTCGATATCTGGATGCCGGATACCGACGGCGTCACGCTGTTAAAAGAGTGGCAGCGCGACGGGCTATTGACCATGCCGGTGATCATGNNGGTGGAGGCAACCCGCATCGGCGCGCTCAATTTCCTGGAAAAACCGATCTCGCTGCAAAAACTGTTAAAAGCGGTGCAACAGGGGTTGTCGCGCTCCGTTGAGAACCTGCGGCCCGCAAATTTCCAGGTACGATCGGCCGCGACGCAGACTGAAACCATCCGTGTTGTCCAGGATGTTTCATTCTCCGCCGCTGCCACGCTGCACAATCCATCAACGACATCCATGTCGATGCTGCCACCGGAAACCCAGTTGTTTTCGCTGTCGTTCGACTTGCCGCTACGGGAGGCCCGCGATGCGTTTGAGCGCGCCTACTTTGAACATCATTTGACGCGCGAAGGCGGCAGCATGACCCGCGTTGCGGAAAAAACCGGTCTGGAACGGACGCATCTTTATCGCAAATTGAAGCAGTTGGGGGTTGAGCCAGGCAAACTGTCGAAAAAAGGGGGATGACGCTTACCACCCTGGTCATCGGCGGTCGGGCAGCAGCGCGGGAAACGGCGATTGCCGCCGCCGTTGATCCAGCCGTTGTTACCGCATTGATACTGGAAGGGATCGCGACCGGCTCTAGCCAGCTTGAAACGCTTGCCGCGCTTGATACAGTGCGCATAGTCCGCATCGCTCCCGGCTGCATGTGCTGCGTCGGCAACCTGACCCTGCGCGTGACGCTGAATCGCATCCTGCGCCACCCGCCGCAGCAGCTGTTTATCAGTCTGGCAACCAGCACCCATCTCACACAAATCCTGACGTTCCTCACGGGAGCCCCCTACGACGCATTGCTGACATTGACCGACACGATCAACTGCGGCGAGACCGCGTAAATCCATATTAAGCATGCGCATCACACAACATCGATGCGCTGGTTCAATATTTCGAAGGAACGGCCGTTACTTAGTTATAGGCTGGCGTGTCATCATTTAGTAATATTTTGTTACGCCGACTTGAAATCAGTCCACCAAAGCTCCAACTCCAGCGTTACCTGGGTAACACCCGCATTGAATCGCACAAGGAGCATATATGAACTTGATCTACAACAGCGAGCAATACAGTGTCGTGGAATTCGGCATCGACGACGGTCAGGAGGCATTGCGGTCGGGCGGCTACGAAATCATGGACAAGCCCGGCAAACGCGAGATATTTATCGGCGGTGCAATGGCGGAGATGTTTCGCGAAAACGTGCGAATCCTGATCGCATCGGAACCCAGCATCGAAGATATCGATGACTTTCTCGGTAAGTACGATGCAGTAATGAGCAATCGGGTCGTGTTCCACTAATTATCGACCCGCATGTTGCGCGTGATCGGCTTGCTGCGCTGCTAAGCATGCAACCACTGAATTTCGGAAGCCAAACCGGTCACGGTACATAACCGTGCCGCATTTGGCATCGCGATTCGCCGACTACTTCTAGATCGATACCGGCCAATCAGCTAACCAACCGACCTGCAATTGATGAAAGGCAGAGCGTGGCTTGCACGAATCGCAAAAAAAGCGAATAATTGCGTCAACTATTCCTATATCAGCAATAATTGAGAACTTGAAATATGGATCGCCTGCAGTCAATGCGCGTCTTTGCAAAAGTGGTGGAGCAAGGCAACTTTGCGCGCGCAGCAACAGTTCTTGAGCTCTCTAATGCGGTGGTGACGCGTCATGTTGCCGACTTGGAAAGCCATCTGGGCACCCGCCTGCTAAACCGCACAACGCGCAGGCTCTCGCTGACCGAAACCGGGATGGCCTATCTGGAGCGGGTGCGTCAGATCCTGCAAGACATCGACGACGCGGATGCGATGGCGTCATCGCAGGCAAAAAACCCCACCGGCACGCTGCGCGTCTATTCGCACCTCGGTTTTGGGCAATTGCAGCTTGCAAAACTCTTGCCGCACTACGCGCAAAAATTCCCGGATGTAACCCTGGATGTCACGCTATCGGACCGGACTGTCGATTTGGTCGAAGACGGGTTCGATGTCGGCATGTTCATCGGCTTGCAAAAATTCGACGCCAGCATGATTGCGCGTCAAATCGGCACGACAGAAGTGCTGTTGTGCGCATCACCCGAATATTTGAAGCAACATGGAGCGCCGCTCGTGCCGGAAGATGTATCGGATCACGCCTGCCTGAATTTTTCGTATGAACAGTTGCGGCACCGCTGGCCGATCGAAGGCCCGGACGGCAACATCGTCCATATCCCGGTAACCAGCAAAATGTTGTCCAATAGCGGCGAATTGCTGCGCCAATGCGCAATGGCTGGCATGGGTATCGTGATACGCCCTTCCTTCACCTTGTGCGACGATTTGGTTTCAGGCCGTTTGGTTCGGCTATTGCCGCGATACCATCTTGGCCAAATGAGCGTGATGATGGTTTACCCGAGCCGTCGCCTGCTTTCGGCCACCGTGCGCAGTTTTGTCGATTTCATCAGCGCCAAGTTTCCCCATCCGGAGAGAGACCCTTGGCTCGATAGCAGTCCGAATGCCACGGCGATCCAGCCGGCGGCGTAAATGGAGCGCATAACGCCTCATGCGGCCAATGAGTATGCGCGCTGCGTCACCATTCTGGCGGGTTCAGCGCAATAGGCGAGCCGGCCGGCGGCGATGGTCGCGATCAATCGCACGCAGCCGCCTTGGCCGGCTTCAACCAGAATCAAATCGGCGCGGCTGCCGGCTGCAATGCGGCCGCGATCGCTCAAACCCAAAGACGCAGCTGGATGTTCGGCAACCAGACGCCAGGCTTCGGCCAGCGTGCAGGCGCCTTTATGCGCGAGTTTGAACGGCGCAAGCAGCAAGGACGGATAATAGTAGTCGGACACGAGAATATCGCACATGCCGCTGCGCACGGCGTCGATTGCCGCCAGTCCACCGCGATGACTGCCGTCAAGCAACACATTCGGCGCGCCCATCACGACCCGGTTATCCAAAGCCAACGCTGCGAATAGCGCATCCTGGGTACGCGGAAATTCGCTGACCGTCACGCCGCGTTCCTGATATCGTTCGCGATCAAAACAGGTCTCGTCATCGTGCGAGGCCATTGAAACGCCATGCTTGCGGCAGGCCGCAGCCAGCACGTCTATCGTCTGCGCGACCTCGCTCGAACGGCTTTGCGCTTGCTTCAGGCGAGCCTTGAAAGTGCCGGCGTCGCAGCGAGCTCGCGCGGTGTAGGCTGCCAATTTTTCCGGGCGATTGCAGGTTGCCGCGATCGATGGCAAATGCTCGTTGAAAGCGAGAAAGTCGATCCGGCCGCTTGCTATCCAGTCCAGCACGTCGGGTAGCCCGTCCACATGATGATTCTCGAAGCGCAAGTGAATCCGGTGATCGGCGTAGGAAATCTCGCGTTGCACGGCGACTTGGTGCAGCAAACCCAGCGCCGCTTCACGCCCGCGCAAGCCGCCTTCCCAACTGTATGCCAAACCATGACAGGCAGTCGTGATCCCGTTGGCAACCAATTGCCGGTCGGTATCGGCGAGTGCGATGTCATGGGAAAACACCGTATCCGGGCGCGGTTGAATCTGACGCTCGAACGCGTCGCCATGAAGGTCAACAATTCCCGGCAGCACCAGCAGGCCGCCGGCATCAAAATTGGCCCCCTCCGCACCGCCTGCTTTCTGCGCCCTGCCCACGTGTTCAATGCGGGCGCCGAACAACGCAATATCGGCGACGTCCCAATCCGCCGGACGACCCGCATGATGCACCAAACCGGTTCCACCGCGGATACAAAATCGCATGTCCATAGGCCGCCCGAGAAGCAAAATAAGCACCATCCTAGCCGCCGATTATGACCGGCTTTTGACATTGAGCCCCAAACGTAGTTTGTTCTACAACATGATCGGGGCAACAACCTGCTTTTTTTTTGCGCAATCCAAGTTTTGGGGCCGGTCGGACGTGTTAGTGTTTAGCACTCAGGCGTATACGGCATGAGTACCCGTAACCTATCTTCGCTATGTAAAAGCCATGTGCCAATTGCTCGGGATGAACTGCAATATCCCTACCGATATCGTCTTCAGCTTCACCGGCTTCGCGACACGCGGCGGCGGCACCGATACCCATGAGGATGGCTGGGGCATCGCCTTTTTTGAAGGCGCCGGCGTTCGTCACTTTGTCGATCATGAAGCTNNCGGTTACCTCGCCGATTGCCAATTTGATCCGCCGCTGGCCGATCAAATCCAACAACGTCATCGCTCACATCCGCAAAGCGACCCAGGGCCATGTCGCGCTGGAAAACTGCCACCCTTTTGTCCGCGAGTTATGGGGACGTTATTGGGTATTTGCGCACAACGGCAATTTGACGGGTTTCGACCCCGTTCTTGACTGCTCGTATCATCCGGTTGGCACGACTGACAGCGAACGGGCGTTTTGTTACATGCTGCAAGAACTGCGACGCCGTTTCGGCGACCGCTTGCCGGCCTTGCCGCAACTTATCGGCGCACTGCGGGAGTTGACCGCCGAGATTGCGGCATTCGGCCCGTTCAACATCATGTTGTCCGACGGCTCGGCACTGTATACCCATTGCTCAACCAAGTTGTTTTACCTCGTGCGTCGATATCCGTTTACCCAAGCAAAGCTGTCTGATGACGATTTGAGCGTCGATTTCTCCGAAGTGACGACACCCAACGACCGAGTTGCCATTATCGTAACCGAACCGTTGACCACGAACGAAACGTGGGAACCGTTTAGCGCGGGGGAATTCAAGGTCTTTGTCGATGGCTGTCCAATTGATTGCCCGCAACCGTTACCCGACGGCTAGGTCACGCGAATGACAAACGAAAATTTGACGCGCGCACGTCCGGCATAGATAACTTATACGCAGTGCACCATAAAAAATATCGATGAAGGATTGGAAATAGGCTAAAGTGGGCAAAGCAAGCCTATCGAATGCAGTGTGCAGGATAGACGCAAACCATGACAAACTATTTAGCAGCGCTGATCCACCATCAAAAAACGACGATGTTTCAATAATGTCCGACGCCACTACGCACGCGCTTCGTGTGCGAGAATTTTTTCTCGCCCGGCAGCCAATTCTGGACCGCGACCAGGAATTAGTTGCCTATGAATTGCTATTTCGCGGCGCCGAAGCCGGTCCTGCGAATATCACCACCGACTTGTCGGCGACCGCTTCGGTGATTTCGCATACAGCACAACTCGGCATTAGCAAGGTAGTCGGCGACGTACGCGGCTTTGTCAACGTCGATGCCGCAGTGTTGATGAGCGATATTTTTCAGTTTTTGCCACGCGAAAAAGTCGTCCTGGAAATCATTGAGACCGTCGTGGCGACACCGGAAATAGTGGCGCGTGTCACCGAATTGGTCCAAGATGGCTTTACCTTTGCGCTGGACGATGTCATTGCCGATTCGGATGACGTACAAAAATTCCTGCCGCTGGTGGAAATCGTCAAATTCGACCTACGCGACATGCCGCTTAGCGCGCTGCTGAAACTGACCCCGCAATTCAAACTGGCCGGCAAGAAGTTGTTGGCGGAAAAAGTGGAATCGTTAGGACAATTCAAAATTTGTCTCGACCTGGGGTTCGACTATTTCCAGGGCTACCATTTTTCCAAACCGTCGATCTTGACCGGTCAGAAACTTTCTCCCTCACAAATGTCTGTGATGGAATTGATGAATCTCATCATCTCAGATGCAGATAGTGCCGATATTGAAAATGCGATCAAACAAGATGTAGCGCTGGGGTTGAATCTATTGCGCCTGGCGAACACCCCTGCATTCGGCAGCCGGCATCGGGTCGATTCACTCAGCCAGGCATTGGTGGTGCTGGGCCGCGAGCAGTTGCGCCGCTGGCTGCAAATCATGCTGTATGCGGAGCCTTGCAAGAAAGGCCACAGCATGACCCCATTGTTGCTGCTAGCGACAACACGCGGCAAAATGCTCGAATTGATCGCGCAAAAAATTCACCCGGAAAACCGCAATATCGCCGACATCGCGTTCACCGTTGGCATCATGTCGTTGATGGACGCGCTGTTCAGTTTACCGATGGAAGTGATTCTGGAGCAGATCCCCGTGGTGGATGAAGTCAGCGATGCGTTACTGGCTCGCGAGGGGTTTTACGGCGACATACTGAAACTGGCGGAATGTCTGGAGCGCATCGAAGAAGCGCAACCGTTGTTGATGCCGATGCTGAACAAATTGCAGTTATCGAACGAGGATTTGTATGAACTGGAAATCGCCTCGTTTGAGTGGAGCGATCAGGTTTTCCACAGCGCCGTCTAAATTAAATCAAACCGGCGCCGCCCAGTAATCCCGCTGCCGCTAACAGCCACAGCGGATGTATTTTGGTTTTCACCACCATCACTGCAGTCAAGGCCGTCACGCCGTAGGCGACCCAGTTGTGGTCTGCGGCGCGCGTCAGCACGTAACCGCTGGCAAGGATCAAGCCGATAGTGACCGATACCAGCCCACCTTGCACCGCAGCGCGCCAATGCGCCTGCTGAAAGCGCTGCCAGAAACGGGCAAAGAAAAAGGTCATCAGCGAAGACGGTATGCACATCGCCGCGGTCGCCACCAGTGCGCCGGAGAGCCCCGCGACCTTCCAGCCGAGCAAACTGACGATCAATACGTTCGGCCCCGGCGCCGCTTGCGACAACGCGACCAGCGACACGAATTCGTTGCTGCTCAACCAGCCGCGCACTTCGACCAGTTGATGGTGCATGTCGGGAATCACCGCGTTGGCGCCGCCGATTGCCATCAGCGAAATCATCAGGAAGTACAGGCCGACCTCAACCAATGAGGGAGAGGAATTCATTTGCGGCTCCTCCAAGACAGGAAGATGCCGGTCGGCGCCAACACGCCCAAGACCATCAGCAGCGGCAACGCCAACACACCGGAACCGACAAACGCAAGAGCGGTAACGCTGGTCGTGCGCCACGATTTCGTCTGTTTGGCCACCATATTGAAACCCATTGCGACGACCAGACCTGCGGTTGCCGCAGCAGTACCGCGAAACGCGTGTTGAACCGCCGTCAGTTGGCCGTATTGCCCGTACAGCGCGGCCAACATTAAAATGATGACCAACGGCGCCAGCATCAGTCCGCCGAAGGCCAGCAGCGCCCCTATCGCCCCATGAAAACGGGCCCCGACCATGATAGAGAGGTTGACCACATTGGGACCAGGCAGGATTTGACCGAGACTCAAGGCTTCGGAAAATTCTTCGCTTGTGAGCCAGTTGCGCCGTTCGACCAAAGCCCGGCGCGCCCACGGCAACACGCCGCCGAAACCGGTCAGCCCCATGGACAGAAAGCATAAAAACAATGCCGGCTTGGTCACCACCGCGCATTTCGGAGTATTCGTCAAAGTGTCCATGGCAGCACGATAGCATTCTAAATAGACGATGGAAAACGATTTATGCTGCCATCGCGTGCGTTGCGTATTCCCCTATAATGCGACCAAACTCCCGGGCAACGGCATCTGGAGATGCATTTTTAGAAGAGCAACAGTTGGCCGCATGATAAAATTTTGCATTATTCCGATTGGTCGCCTATGAACGTCGTCATCCTCGCTGCCGGTATGGGAAAGCGCATGCATTCCGCGCTGCCGAAAGTATTGCACCCGCTGGCCGGAAAGCCGCTGTTATCGCATGTGGTCGACACTGCCCGCTCTTTATCGCCCACCAGCCTGACCGTTATTTACGGACACGGCGGCGACGCGGTTCCGCTGGCGCTGCAAGCGGACGACATTGCCTTTGCCAAACAAGAGCCTCAACTTGGCACCGGCCACGCGGTGATCCAAGCTGCACCCCATTTGAACGATGACGCGCCGACCTTGATTTTATATGGCGACGTTCCGTTGACGCGTGCCGCATCTCTGCAACGTCTGCTGGACAGCGCCGGAACCGATAAGTTATCGATATTAACGGTGGAACTCGATGATCCTACCGGCTACGGACGGATTGTGCGCGAAGACGGCGCGATTGTCCGCATCGTGGAGCAAAAGGATGCCACAGCCGCCGAGCGGGCAATACGCGAAGTCAACACTGGCATCATGGTCGCGCCGACAGCCAAGCTCAAGCAATGGCTGGGCACGCTCTCCNNCGCGAATATTACCTGACCGATATCGTCGCCCGCGCAGTGGCGGACGGCGTGCGCGTGGTGTCGGCCCAGCCGGACGCGATTGCCGAAACACTGGGCGTCAACAGCAAGCTGCAGTTAGCCGAACTGGAACGCGTCTACCAGATGCAATTAGCGCAAAACCTGCTGGAACAAGGCGTGACCCTGGCCGACCCGGCCCGCATCNNGCATCGACGTGCGCGGCGAACTGCTGTGCGGAAAAGACGTCAGCATCGACATCAACTGCATATTCGAGGGCAAGGTTGAGTTGGGAGACCGCGTGACGATAGGCGCTCACTGCATAATCAAAAACACGCGCATCGCGCACGGCGCCCATATCGAACCGTTTTGCCACATTGAAGACGCGCAAATCGGCGGCGATTCGCGGATCGGGCCGTATGCGCGATTGCGGCCGGGCACCACGCTGGCCGAAGACGTCCACATCGGCAATTTCGTGGAAATCAAGAACAGCCAGATTGCCGCGCACAGCAAGGCCAATCACCTTGCTTACGTCGGCGACGCGACGGTCGGCTCACGCGTGAATATCGGCGCCGGCACCATTACCTGCAACTACGACGGTGCCAACAAGTCCCGTACCGTGATTGAAGACGATGTCTTCATCGGCAGCGACACCCAACTGGTAGCGCCGGTGACCGTCGGCAAAGGTGCGACGCTGGGCGCCGGCACCACGCTGACCGCGAACGCGCCGGCCGGCAAACTGACCGTCTCGCGCGCCAGGCAGGTGACCGTAGAGGGCTGGCAGCGGCCGGTAAAATTGAAAAAATAAGGCCATTTCCTGCGACAAACTTCCGTTTGCCGGGGTGTTGACTATGGAAATGGTCTAACTTGTTCATACCGCAATGCGCGTCTCAAATTTGCTGCGATGAATCGAAAAGAAACTGCGCACATTGCGCACATTGGCATGCTCCGTGAATAAGCGATGCACCAGCGCATGATAGGCAGGCATGTCTGCCACCTGCACCACCAACACAAAATCCGGGCCGGGTGAAACGCGGTAGCACTGCAGCACCGCCGCTTCGGCCGCCACCAACGCCTCAAATTCCGCCAGCTTTTCCGCCGCCTGATGGTCTAACGTGATTTCGACAATAGCGGTCAGGGCTGGGCCGACTTTGTGCGGCCTCACCAACACCACATGGCGCTCGATGACGCCGCTGTCGACCAAGCGTTTTACGCGCCGCAGGCAGGTGGGAGGCGATGCATGAACCTGAGCGGCCAATTCAATATTGGTAACCGACGCATCCGACTGCAAGGCATTCAGAATGCGGCGATCCAACTCGTCGAGCAATATGGATGCGTCAACCATCATTTATCAGAAACCTTTGATGAATATTTGGTAAAAACTTTTACCTATTTGGATTTATATTTCACAATAACATATTTATGACGTATTATTTCAAAAATTAGTTAATTTTGTCTGCATATTTCACATTCCCTACTCTACGATGGGTACTTCCTAGCAATCCATCCAAAGAGGCTTTCATGTGCGGTATCGTCGGCGCTGTAGCGCAACGCAATATCATCCCCATCCTGCTGGAAGGCCTCAAACGCCTCGAATACCGCGGCTATGACTCATGCGGCATCGCCGTGTATATGGATGGCAAACTGCAGCGCGCGCGCAGCACGTCGCGCGTGCTTGAGCTGGAAAAGCAGATAGACAGCGCTCATCTCGCCGGCTTCACCGGTATTGC
>PKWO01000504.1 GCA_003132085.1 Oxalobacteraceae bacterium
TTTCCCCAAAACGCACTCCCCACTCGCGCCTGCGGCTGAACAGTCACGTCGAAAATTAGATTAATCAAGTTTCAAACGAGGATACAACATGAATTTTCAGCAATTGCGCTCTATCCGCGAGGCTGCGCGCCGCGGTTACAACCTGACTGAAGTGGCGAATGTTTTGTTTACGTCCCAGCCCGGAGTCAGTCGGCAGATACGCGAATTGGAAGAGGAACTGGGAGTCGAAATTTTCGAGCGCAATGGCAAGCGGCTGACCGGCCTGACCAATCCAGGCAAAGGAATTCTGCCGATTATCGATCGCCTGTTGCTGGAAGCGGAAAATCTGCGGCAGGCGAGCGACGAGTATTCGCGCGAAACCAGCGGCACGCTGACAGTAGCAACTACCCACACCCAGGCACGCTACGTTTTGCCGAAAGTGGTACAGGCTTTTCGCACGGCTTGCCCCGATGTGCGCGTTGCGTTGCAACAGAGTTCACCGGAGCATATCGCAGAATGGGTCTTGTCGGGCAAGGCCGATATCGGCATTGCCACCGAAGGTTTAAGTCAGTTCGACGGCTTGATTTCGTTCCCCTGCTACCGCTGGAACCATGTGATAGTCGTGCCCGACGGGCATCCGCTATTGAGCTATTCCACGATAGGACTGGAGCAACTGGCGGCCTATCCGCTGATTACCTATGACCTTGGATTCACCGGACGCAGTCACATCGACGCGGCATTCAAGCAGGCCGGATTCGCCACCGACATCGTGCTGACGGCGATGGACTCGGACGTTATTCAACAATATGTTGCGCTGGGCCTCGGGGTCGGGATTGTCGCTTCGATGGCCGTCGAGCACGGCCGCGAAAACGGCTTGCGCCCGATCGATGCAACCCATCTGTTCGCGCCGAATGTGACGCGCCTCGCGGTGCGGCGCGGCACATACCTGCGATCATATACGTACGATTTTATTTTGCGTTTTGCCCCGGAACTCCGCCTTGCGGATATTGAGGCTGCGATGAGTTCCCAGACGTGACTGTTTTCGGTGAATATTGAGGTGAATTTCCCGGTATAAGGGGTTTCTTCGCCGCTTGCTTGGCTTTAATTTCGGTTGCCATTCTTGCGATCGCGGATAAACGATAAGCGGTAGCGGGGTGGATCGCGGTATAGGAATCCGATATGGTGGGTGGATATTGCGTGGCCAGCCGCGACCAGAATTGCTCGGCATGTTCGACGCCAAAGCCGGCCCGCGCAACCATGTAGAGCCCCAGCTTGTCGGCGGCAACATCCAACTCCTGGGTTGATGGTTTGATGGGTGTACCGTCGCCCTTGCCGCTGATGTCCGGATGGATTCGCGTCAGATTGTCGATCGTGCCTGCGATCGCAGCGCTCAAGTGCTGTTTGGTCGCATGTCCCAATATATTGTGCGCCATTTCCGTTGCCAGCACATAGGCCAGTTCTTCATCCGACCCGGCAATCTTCATCATGCCCCTGGTGACCATCACGCGATGCCCGTCGGCGTACGCGTTGACGCTGTCGGTGTTGCCTAGTTCGACAACAAACGCGCATGCGTGGGTCAGCGGGACTTTCAACGAGATATCTGCGCCTGCGCGATTTACCGTCAGGTTAATTGACGTCCGCTCGGCGAGCAGCGGAACCAGCACGATACCCGCCTGGTGTTCGGCATTCTGGCCTTGGGGTAATGGCGTATCGTTCACGGCAACCAGCCTGTCGCCACGTTGCACGCCGGCGCTGGCCGCGCCGCTGCCTGCCATGACGCCCATGATCTGCAGTGGTTCATCCAACCCCAGCATATTTTGCGCGCTGTCGACGAATTCGCCTGAATATGAATACTTGTTCTTTGCCGTAAAACCAAGCAGATTNNCCAACTCGCGCAGTGATGCCTGTTGCGCTATTCCATCGTTATTTGCCGGTCGCGGGGCCGGGGCGACAATGGCTTGCGCAACCCCAACCGGTATCGGCTTGACCGGCATCGGTGTTTCGCAAGCGCCGAGCGCAAAGGCCAGCGGCACCAAGATTGCCGCTGGTATCGAATGCGATATTAGTCTTGTGCGGCATCGCCGCAAGCGAAGCAATACTGGTTGACGCGTGATGGTCATAAAGGTTTCCTGAACTTATCGATCAGTGTTTTCCGGTGCTGCCAAAACCGTCGGCACCGCGTTCGCTAGCATCGAAATTGTCAACGATGTTGAAACCGACCTGCAGCACCGGCACGATGACCAATTGCGCAAGGCGTTCCATCGGATTCAACGTAAAATCTGTCTGACCGCGGTTCCACGTTGAGACCATAAGCTGTCCCTGGTAGTCAGAGTCGATTAGTCCGACCAAGTTCCCTAGCACGATGCCATGTTTATGGCCCAAGCCGCTACGCGGCAGGATCAACGCCGCATATCCGGGGTCGCCGATGTGAATTGCGAGGCCGGTCGGAATCAGGTGGGTTTCACCCGGTTTAATTGTCAGCGGCGCGTCCAGGCAGGCACGCAAGTCCAAGCCTGCGCTGCCGTTTGTCGCATACCCTGGAAGTTGGTCTTTCATGCGCAGATCGAGAATTCGTATGTCGATATTTTTCATGGATGATTAGGTGTTGAAAAAATGGTCAATGAATGATGCCGATCAATTACTGAAAATGGAAATCGAAGTTTGGTCGGCGCACGGCATCTGAAGCATCAAGACAATCCGATGGATCGTAGCCAGCGCAGGATCGCCCGATGTCTGGCGTATTGCTCTTATGCATTTTGTGCTTGGTCAAGGGCTTGCGCAGCCCTTTTTCAGACCGCAAACTGATTTGGCATCAAATGCAGGAATTCCTGCCCCTATGTTCCAGCATAATTTTCCTGCCGACCGACGAATAGATTTATGAGCCATGCAACTCACGCTACGCGTAACGATCGTTTTTTCCAGGTGACGCGCTACACTGGCGCACGTGGGTTCAGCTTGTGCGTCTCGCAATTTCAGCGATCAACTGCCGCGCTAGCTTTTGCTTGTCGGCCAGCGGTAAATGGGTGTGGCCGTTATCGTCGAACAGCATCAGTTCATTTTCATCTTTACCGAACGTGCGATGCCCGATATTGCCTACCAGCAGCGGTATCCCTTTTTTCTTGCGCTTGGCCTCGCCGTTGCGCAAAAGCTGCTCGGATTCTGCCGCGAAACCAACGCAATACGGTTTGTTGGCGAGTGCGGCGACATCCGCCAGAATGTCTTGATTCAATGCGAATTGCAATTGCGGGAATCCGCCATGTTCATCTTTCTTTAATTTCTGCTCGCTGACTTTGGCAATCCGCCAATCGGCCACTGCCGCGACGGCAACGAAGACATCTTGGGCGTCGATGTGCGACATAACCACGTCATACATTTGCTCCGCAGTCTGGACGTTGATACGGTGCACGCCATGCGGTGTCGCAAGTGCCGTGGGGCCGGATATCAGCATCACCTCGGCGCCGGCCTCGCGCGCGGCGCGCGCAATCGCATAGCCCATTTTTCCTGAGGAGAGGTTGCTGATGCCGCGTACCGGATCAATCGGCTCGAATGTCGGACCGGCGGTTACCAGCACGCGCTTGCCGATCATGATCTTGGGTTGGAACGCCGCGATGATTTCTTCGAGCAATTGCTCCGGTTCGAGCATGCGGCCCATGCCGGTTTCGCCGCACGCCTGTTCGCCGGCTTCCGGGCCGAGGATGCCGATGCAGTCGTCCTTCAGTTGGCGCACGTTGCGTTGTGTGGCCGGGTTCTGCCACATCTCCACATTCATGGCCGGCGCAATCATCAGCGGCAGCGCCGCTGGGCGCGCCAGGCAAAGCGTCGATAGCAAATCGTCGCAAGCGCCGTGAGCCAGCTTGGAAATGAAATTGGCGGAGCAGGGGGCTATCAGGATGGCGTCCACATCGCGTGTCAGATCGATGTGCGGCATATTATTGTCGACCCGCGCATCCCACTGGTCCGTATATACCTGGCGGCCGGTAAGCGCCTGCATGGTGATCGACGTGATGAATTGCGATGCAGCCTGCGTCATGACGACCTGAACCGAGGCGCCTGCCTTGGTCAGGCCGCGCGCCAATTCTGCTGCCTTGTAGCAGGCGATGCCTCCGGTCAAACCCAGGATGATTCTCTTGCCAGCGAGTTCCATCGTCACTCCTGAAATGCTAACGCCCTAGTGTACCAGTTGAATAGGCTATTTATTCACGCGCCGTAATTCGTCCAGGACGAATAGGACGGCACCGACGGTGATCGCGCTGTCAGCCACGTTGAATGCCGGGAAACTCCACGTGCCCAGGTGAAACGACAGGAAGTCGATTACCTTGCCATACGCGACGCGGTCGATCACGTTACCCAGCGCACCGCCAAGGATCAGGGCCAAGGCCCAGCAAAACAGGCGTTTTCCGGCATTGCGCTGCAGCAGATAGACAATCGCCAGCGCGGCCGCCAGCCCGAGGCCGGTCAGCACATAACGTTGCCAGCCGGATTCGGCAGCAAGGAAGCTGAACGCAGCGCCTTTATTGTAGACAAACGACAGATCGAAAAAGGAAGTGACCCGATACGATTCGCCTTCGTGGAACAGCCTGGCAATCGTGATTTTAGTCAATTGATCCAGCAGAATCACGATAGTCGCGATTCCCAACCAGGGAACCATGCTGTTATTGCTTTTGGTGGAAAAACGGATGTTATTGGCCATGTTTATCTTGAAATGGGAAATAGGCCTTCATTTTCTCTGACGATGGAATGAAGGGAAACCTACGCAAACTGTCGGGACTCACCTTTGCCGAACTGGTTGCTGACACAACGGCCACAGATGCCGGGATGCGCGGCATCTGCGCCGACATCTGCGCGATAGTGCCAGCAACGCTCGCATTTCTCGTAGGCCGAAGGCGTAACCACCAAGCCAAACTGGGCCGGCAATTCCGTTGTTTGTCCGACAGTCTTGAATTTCTCAACACTTACCGCGACATTCAAAGCGTCAAAGCGTTGCTTGACGGCCGGTTCGGCCAGATTATGCACATTGCAGCGCGACACAATCAGTACAAATTTCAAGTCGTCGCCGAGGCTGGCGAGAACCTCATGGAAACGTCCATCGGCATAGACGTCGACTTCTGCCTGTAGCGACGAACCGATCCGACCGCCAACGCGCACGTCTTCCAATTGTTTCATCACTTCGCCACGTACCACGCGGATCAGGTTCCACTTTTCCAGCAGTGCTTCGGCAAGTTCAGTTTCCGGCAGCGTGTAATAGGTCTGCGTGAATATCGTTTCGCCGCTGGCTGCATAAACCTCTTTGCCGGCGAATACCGCCCATGCTTCTTCTGCCGTAAACGACAGGATCGGGGCCATGAGAGGCAGCAGCGCCT
>PKWO01000043.1 GCA_003132085.1 Oxalobacteraceae bacterium
GCACGTGGCAGTCGGAACAAACAGCCCGCACGCCGGTACGGTTCGAATAGTGAATGGTTTGCTTGTATTCCTGGTACACGGTGTCGCGCATTTCGTGACAGCCGATGCAGAATTCCAGCTTATTGGTCGCTTCCATGGCGGTATTAAAGCCGCCCCAGAAAATGATGCCGCCGAAAAAACCCAATACCAGCAAGGTTAGCAGCGAATATTTTGCACTTGGCTTTCTCAGTGCACCCCAGCAACGTTTGAAGATGCCTTCGCGATTGTTTTCCACTTTGTAATTCTCCATCAAAATCAATACTTATAATCAAAACGGGGATGGCCGCAGCCATCCCCCTAAACTAAGCTAACTAATCTAACCTAACTCACCAACTGAATCAGAACGTGTAGACGTAACCGACGCCCACAACCTGAATAGAGTAATTAGGCGCTTGCTGGCTGGTCGGCAATGCACCGCTTAGCCCGCCGTACTGCTGCGCATCGTAGGTGTAATCGGAGGAACGCATCCGCGCGAACATGTACCCTGCACGAATCGACTGTGACTTGTCGAGGTTGTACTTGGCGTTCAGACGGAACTCCAAGGTTTTTGTCGTGACCGTCGGAAAAGCAGTGGCAGGGATGTAGAACGCAGCGATCGTAGAGGTCGCATTGCCTGCAATGCCGGCATACGGATTGTTGACGTAGCTACCGCCATTCATCCCAGTGTCGGTATTCGCCAGCGTGTAGAGGATATCCGCGCTAACGACCAACTTACCGGACATCAAACCCTTGTCCTTCAGATTAAACCCGACTGTATCGACCCTATCTTTCGTATCGGAAGACCAGTTGTTGCAAGGATCGATCTTGCCGTTATTGTTCTTCGCTTGCACCGTCGAGAAGCAGCCGCCGGAAACCGCGGTCGCGCCGTTGACATTCAGTGCGTTGCTATTCGAACCGAAGGAATTCCCGGCGCTGTTGGTGTCCCCTTTTTCGTAGGTGTAATACAGCGTGGCGGCCACATCTTCATTCAAGACATACGCGCCTTCCAAGGTCAATCCAAGGTTTTTGACGCCTTGCAAGCCATAGGTCGAATCGTAATAATTATCCTTGGTGTAACTGCCGCTGCCGGTCAACGAAAGCTTGTCGGACGCCTGCCAGTTGATCGAGGCGCGCAATTTATTGCGGTCGCGATTAGTCTGGTCATAGGCGGTCAGGCCAGGCAATTCGCTGATGCGGTTTGCGTTGCCGTAGGCGCCGTTTGCCAGGGGGCCGTTGTTCGCGTAAAAGAAGGCGGCTTGCGCTGCGGTCAATCCGGTGCCGGCGAAGGCACCGCCGTTATAGCCGGCCCACGGACCTTCGCCGCTCAGACCGGACAACTGCATGGCCTGGTAGGCGGAAATGGTCTGACCAGTCGGGACAACGTTGGCCATCGGAACCAACGCCAGCCAAGCCGAACTGTTTTGCGTCACGTTGCGCGTCGAATAAGCGTAGCCGATGTGGGCATTCACGCCGGCCTCGGCCCAATTGCCGTTCCAATCGAACCGTCCGGTATTTTCGCGGCTGGAATCGGCATTCACGCAGTCGATCCAAGTGCCGTTGCAATAACGGTTCTTTTGTTGCGATTCCGCGCCCAGTTTGATTTTTTCGCCGGGAACGATGGTGTAGTCGCCGTCAAGATTAAACTGATTCACCCGTTGGCTGTAAGGGCGGTTGGCATTGAAGTTGATGTTGCCGCTGCCCAGCGAACCGGCGGGAAGGCCGAGCGCCGCGATGAACGATGGCGTTGCCGTGCCGGAGATAGGGTTTTGATCATCGTAGAACGCGTAGGTATTGACCGGCGTGCGGTCGTCGCGCTCGTAAAACTTATAGCCGGCCGCGACGTTCAAATCTTTAATCGGTTTGAGTGTCAGGCGGCCGCTAAGCGACTCGGTAACGACCAGGCCATTGAGCGAAGAAACCGGCACATACGGCGTGCCGCTGTCTTGGTAAAAAGCCTGATTTTGCGTGCTGCGGCCATAGGAGGCGTCGACTACCAATTTGGTGGTGCGATCGAAGTTGTAGCCGCCGGTTACCGACAACTGATGGAACTGGTTGTCCGGCGCGCTGCTGATCGTATTCGGCGCGGTCGTGGTGCCGGCCCAACCCTGCCAACTGACTGTCGGGTAAGCGTTCTTGAACAACGAGCCGTAGTAGGCCGCCGTCATGAAACTCTTGTCCCCGGTGTAATTCAGGCTGGCGTTGAACTGGTCGGTCGTGGTCTTGATCGGGTTGGCGATAATCGTCGAAATCTCGGTAGAAGCTTGGGTAGCCCCTGCTCCCTGCCTGGAAACGGTGCCCATTGGCTGCAAGCCGTCCTTGTCTTCGCGACGGGCGCTGACTTTGACATCCCACTGCGGGTCGATGTTGAAGTCAAAGCCGGCGTCGGTCCGGGAACGTTTGGTCGCGAGATTGACGTTATGGAAATCGGGCCCATCGGTGCCGATGAGTGTCGCCGATGTCGCCAGGTTGGCGGCGGTCGGCGCGACAACGTGACCGGCAACAACCGCCGGCGAGGCCGCAACGGCGCTGGATAGACCGCGTGCATTGACACCGGTTGCGCTCAGTGCCGGCACAGTCGGCACCAGCCAGTTGGTTGGCAACGTCAGATTATTGGTGCCGTTTCCCAAGTAGGGAGTCTGGTAGGTATCCGACTGATTCCTGAGCAACTCGTCATACCCGAAATTGAAGCGGAACTTGCCTTGCTGCCCAAACTCGCCTTTCAGATTGCGCGTATCAAGCCCCAAGTTGGTGCCGGTCAAGCTATATCGTGTCGCATCTTCGGAGTCCCAGGCGCCGCCGCCTTTGAGGCTGAAGTTGACATCGGCGTTAGGGCCGCTTTGTTCAAGGCCATTGTATTCGCCGAACTTGAATGAACTGCTGCTGACGTTGGTCACGCCGACATCAAGGGTGTTCTTCGGTTTGGTCAGATCTTCTACCGTAGGCTCATTGTCGGCAAAGGCCGGCATCGAAACAAACGCCATTGCCGCGAGGGCCCCTTGCACCGCCAGGACCGAAACCCGGACGGCAAAATCATAAGTATTCTTTTTCATCACAGGCACTCCCTATTATCGTTGGAACTTCGAACCCGCAGGATGGTTGGAGCCATGGATCAACACATGGCATTGCAAACACGCGCGTCCAGTAGCTTGTATCCGGGCGGCGGTGTTGGCCAACGGAAGCGCTCCATTGATCGTGACGACGTTGCCGTTTTGCAGGTTGGCGCCGCTATTGATCGCCGCTGCATGATCGCCGCTATGGCAGTCTTGGCAAAGGAATGGAACGCGCGATTTCAGGAGCGTAGGGTTGGTGGATCCGTGCGGGGTGTGGCAATTCATGCAGTCGTCGATAACCGGTTCATGCTGCCAGAGGAACGGGCCGCGTTTTTCGGCGTGGCAGGTGAAGCA
>PKWO01000272.1 GCA_003132085.1 Oxalobacteraceae bacterium
CTTCAAGGCAGCCGCCAGGCGGCTCTTATGACGCGATGCTTTATTTTTGTGGATGATCTTCTTGTCTGCGATGCGATCGATCGTCGACACGGAAGACAAAAACACTTGCGACGCAGCAGCTTTGTCGCCGGCTTCAATCGCTTTACGAACAGCCTTAATGGCCGTGCGCAACGTGGAACGCTGGCTCGAATTGTGAGCGTTTTGCTTGACTGCTTGACNNCGCTTGTGCGGTATTTGCCATGAATAATATTTCCTAAAACGAGGTCGAAGTGCGTTCGCAAAGACGCATGGGTGAGACAGAATTCTGTGAAGCGTTAGATTATAGCTGCTTTTTTAAAAACGAGCAAATATCAAATCGCCGCTGCCATTTCCCACAAGAAAAGCAATGTCGCCACCGCCAATCAAGCGCGATAGTGCGAAAGCTGCTCCTTGCATTGGTCTTCAACAGCTATAATTCGCCCCCATGAACTTGCATAAAACGCTCGCCACGATATCCGGTATGACCATGCTTTCCCGCGTGACCGGGCTACTGCGCGAGGTATTGATTGCGCGCGCTTTTGGCGCATCTGCGTATACCGACGGCTTCAATGTCGCCTTCCGCATTCCGAACCTGCTGCGCAGACTATTTGCCGAAGGCGCATTTTCACAAGCTTTCGTGCCCATTCTTGCCGAATATAAAACCCAAAAGGGCGCCGCCGCCACCAAGGACATGGTGGACCATGTGGCAACCGTGCTGACCTGGGCGCTGATGCTGACCTGCGTGCTGGGTATCGTCGGCGCACCGGTCGTCGTGTATTTCATTGCCAGCGGCCTGAAAGCCAACGCCGCCACCTTTGATGCGACCGTCGTCATGACGCGCATCATGTTCCCTTACATCGGCTTCATGTCGTTCGTGGCCTTGTCGGGCGGAGTCCTCAATACCTGGCGCGAATTCAAGATACCGGCCTTCACCCCGGTATTGCTGAATCTCTCTTCGATTGCCGCTTCACTATTTCTGGTGCCGTACATGCAGCAACCGATCTACGCCATGGCGATTGCGGTATTCGTCGGCGGCATTCTGCAAATGGCGATCCAAATCCCGGCGTTGATCAAGATCGGCATGCTGCCGCGCATCGCGCTCAATCCCCGTTTTGCACTGACCGATATCGGCGTACGGCGCGTGTTGAGGCAAATGGTGCCGGCCACATTGGCCGTCTCGGTCGCGCAGATCAGCTTGGTAATCAACACCAATATCGCATCGCATCTGCAAAGCAGGAGCGTAACCTGGCTCACCTATGCCGACCGCCTGATGGAATTTCCGACGGCGTTATTGGGCGTCGCGCTCGGCACCATTTTATTGCCCAGCCTGTCCAAAGCCAATTCAGACGGCGACTTGCAGGAATACTCGTCCCTGCTCGACTGGGGCCTGCGTCTCAGTTTTCTGCTCGCATTGCCGGCCGCCGTAGGGCTGGCGACCTTGTCGGAACCCCTGACGACAACCCTGTTTCATTACGGAAAATTCGATTCCGAGTCGGTCACCATGACGGGAAATGCGTTGATCGCCTACGGAGTAGGCTTGATCGGCCTGATCCTGGTAAAAATTCTCGCTCCTGGCTTTTACGCAAAGCAAGATATCAAAACCCCCGTCAAAATTGCGTTGGGCGTATTGATCGCGACCCAATTAATGAATCTGTTGTTCGTGCCATGGATTGCCCATGCCGGTCTGGCGCTGTCGATCGGTTTGGGCGCCTGTCTCAACGCAGGATTTTTGTATTGGGGATTGCGGCATAAGGGTATTTACGTGCCGCAGCCGGGCTGGGGCACGTTTCTGGCCCGCCTATCGGGTGCGCTGATCCTGATGGCCGGGGTTGCCCTTTGGCTGGCCGGGCGTTTCGACTGGATCGGTCTGCGCGCCCNNGCGACCTATTTTGGGGCCTTGCTGTTAACCGGATTCCGGTTCCGCGATTTCAAGCGTGTTACCACCTAAGCCGCCACGAGGACGCCACACTCGACGCATTGAATACCGACCGATATTGGAATACCCTTTATTTGGCGGCGTCCAGGTTATATGATGGCGTATGATTGAATCTCTCGATTATTTCGCCACGCTAGTACAACAGGACGCCTCGTTTCCGTTGTTTGAAGCGGCGTTGGCGCTTGAGCAGGATGTCGACCCACAGCTTGATTTGGTCGCATCGCAGGCGGAAGTCGATATGTTGGCCGCCAAATTGCAGCGGCGCCTGCCTTCCGACGCCTCGCATATCCAAAAGCTGCGGATGCTCAATCATTTTTTTTACCGTGAACTGGCTTTCGGCGGGAATCTCAACAACTACTACGACCCGGACAACAGCTACCTGCACCGCGTCATTGCCAGCCGTCGCGGCATTCCCATCTCGCTGGCGGTGGTCTACATGGAACTGGCGCAACAAGTCGGCCTGGACATTAAAGGCATTTCCTTTCCCGGTCATTTTTTGATGAAATTATCGGTGCAGTCCGGCGAGATCATCATTGACCCGTTCAACGGCGCTAGTCTGTCGCGCGAAGAACTGGAAGAACGGCTGGAACCTTACTTGGCGCAGCAGGGCTACCCCTCCGATCTACCGTTGTCGGTCTATCTCCAACCGGCGCATCCACGCGAAATCCTGGTCCGCATGCTGCGCAACCTGAAGGCGTTATTCACCGAGCAACAGCACTGGGACAGTTTATTGGCGGTGCAAAAGCGGCTGGTCATTCTATTGCCGGACGAAATTACCGAACTGCGTGACCGTGGACTGGCTTACGCCAACCTTGAAAGCCCGCAGGCAGCATTAAAGGACCTGGAAGCATATTTGTCCGAGCGCCCTTACGCCCCTGACGCCGCAGCATTGCGCGAAAAGCTTCCCGAACTACGCGAATCCGGGAAAAAACAGCGTTAGTATCAAGCTTGATGCGTCAAGCCTTGCTGCATCAAGCCTTGCCGCATCAAGCCTTGTTGCGCGCTTCGATGACTTCCCACTTTTCGAGCGCTTCCATCAGTAAGCCATCCAACTCGGCAAACCGCTCATTCAGGCGCTTCACTTCGTCCGGCTTGCGCTTATAGAGATCAGGGTCGGTCAATTGTTCGGAAATCGCCTTCTGCTCGGTTTCCAGTTTGGCAATCAAAATCGGCAGTTCATCCAGTTCGCGCTGCTCTTTGTAGCTGAGTTTTTTTTGCTTGGCGGCCGCCGGCGCATCTTTCGCGTCGGCTTTGGCGCCGCCCTTTGCGCTGCCGGCTTGCGCTGCCGGCGGTTTGGCCCGCACGCGCTCCCAATCGCTGTATCCGCCTATGTATTCGCGCCACAATCCATTGCCTTCGGCAACGATGACCTGCGTCACCACATTGTCGAGGAATGTGCGATCATGGCTGACCAGGAACACCGTGCCGCTATAGTCTTCCAGCAATTCCTCCAGCAATTCCAATGTATCGATGTCGAGATCGTTGGTCGGCTCGTCCAATACCAGCACGTTGGCCGGTTTGGCAAACAGGCGCGCCAACAGCAAGCGGTTGCGTTCGCCGCCGGACAAGGACTTGACCGGCGAGCGTGCCCGTTCCGGCGCAAACAGGAAATCGTTAAGATAGGTCATCACATGCTTGCGTTGGCCGTTGATTTCCACCCAATCGCTGCCTGGTGCAATCGTATCGGCCAGGCTGGCTTCTTCATTCAATTGGGCGCGCATTTGATCGAAGTATGCGACCTGTAACTTGGTTCCTTGACGGATCGTGCCGGCATCCGGCTGTTCCTCGCCCAAGATCAGCTTCAGCAGTGTCGTCTTGCCGGCGCCATTCAAACCGATCAAACCGACCTTGTCGCCGCGCAGCAGTGTGGCACTGAAGTCCTTGACGATAACCTTGCTGCCATAGCTCTTGCAGACATTGCTCAGTTCGGCCACGATCTTGCCGGAGCGATCGCCGGACGACACGTCAAGTTTGACCTGCCCCTGCTGATCGCGGCGCGCACTGCGCGCTAAACGCAATGCCTCGAGCCGCCTGACACGACCTTCATCGCGGGTGCGGCGTGCCTGCACCCCTTTACGTATCCAGACTTCTTCCTGCGCCAAAAATTTGTCGAACTTGGCGTTTTCAACATCTTCAATGGCCAATTGCTCGGCCTTGCGCACCTGATAGGCGCTGAAATTCCCGGGAAACGACAGCAGGCGTCCGCGGTCCAATTCGACGATGCGAGTCGCGACATTGTCCAGAAAACTACGATCATGGGTGATAAAGAGCACACTGCCCTTATAGTCGCGCAACAGCCCTTCCAGCCATAGGATCGAGGTGAAATCCAGATGGTTGGTGGGTTCATCGAGCAACAAAACGTCAGGAGCACTCACCAGCGCGCAGGCCAACGCAACCCGTTTCTGCATCCCGCCGGACAAGGTGCCCATCAACGCATCCTTATCGAGATTCAGCCGATCCAGCGTGGTCTCGACCCGGTTATTCAGGTTCCATGCATCGGCCGCGTCCAGCTTGACTTGAATCGTGTGCATCCGCTCCATGATCTCGTCGTCGCGGTCGCCGCCGAACT
>PKWO01000358.1 GCA_003132085.1 Oxalobacteraceae bacterium
CGGTGCAAGCAAAAAAGCGGGGGCAGCCGCCCAAGCCCGACGATGATAGCCGCCGCAATGAATTGATCGCAGAATCGGCCAAGCTTTTCCGGGAAAAAGGGTATGACAAGACCACCGTGCGCGACATTGCGGCGGCGGTTGGCATGCAGGCCGGCAGCTGGTTTTATCATTTCAAGACCAAGCAGGATATTCTTGTGGCGGTCATAGAACAAGGGATGGCAAAGTCGCTGCAGGATATCGAAGCGATCTCGGTACAGTCGCTGCCTCCGCGCGAAGCGTTCCGCCAGATGGTGTTGGCGCATCTGAACACGTTGCTGGCCCCAAATAATCATTTCATCCCGGTGCTGCTGTATGAAGCGCGTTCGCTGGACAAACCCGAGCGCACGAAAATTGCCACGCTGACCAACCGCTACGAAGCGATCTGGGATGAAGCAATCGACGCATTGTATCGTTCCGGCGATTGGACCATGCCGACCAAGCTCGACAGGCTTTTTTTGTTTGGCACAATGAACTGGACTACGCAATGGTTCCGGGCCGGCGCCGGCTTCACCATTGAGGAACTGGCCGATCAAACCGTGTTGTTTCTGTTGCGCAGCGCGCCGAAAAAAGCGAAATAATTAACAATCCGTCACACTATCTCAGTAACCGGAAAGCAATCCGTCAGCCGTGCGTTTCTGCAACCGCGTGGCATCTCGCCGCTTAAATTCCGCCGGCGCGAATTCGGTCATTCCATCAGTCTGGCAGATTCAAGGACGCTGTTTGCGGATCGACCGGCAGGTGCACGGTAAAGCAGGTTCCCTTTCCAAGTTCGCTGCTCACTTCGATGCGCCCGCCGTGCTTGCCGACGATGTTATAGGAAAGAGATAGTCCGAGCCCGGTACCTTGGCCGATCGGCTTGGTCGTAAAAAACGGTTCGAAAATACGCGTCAGGTTTTCAGCCGCAATGCCGATGCCGTCGTCGCTGATCTCGATCCACACCCAATCATTCGCCGCTCCGGTGCGGATGGTAATGACACCGGACTCCTTGATCGCATGCGACGCATTGACAATCAGGTTCATGAATACTTGATTCAACTGCGATGCCAGACATTTCACCAGCGGCAATTTTCCATATTGCTTGTTGACGGTGGCCTTGTACTTGAATTCATTGTTTGCGATATTCAGCGTGCTGTCTAGACCGCGATGCAGATCGACTACTTGCCAGTCGGTCTCGCTCACATGCGAAAAATCCTTCAATGCCTGGACGATATCCTTGACGCGCTTCAATCCATCCATCGACTCCTTCACCAGATCGGTCACGTCCGCTTTCAGATAATCGAGATCGGCCTGGGCCTTCAATTGCGTAAGTGCGGCCAGAATCTCCGTATTGCCGACCAGCGGAGCGAGCGTTTGATCATACCCGTCGATTACCTTGAACAAGGTTTCCACATAATTGCGCAGACTTCCCATATTGGAGTTGACAAAGCCCACTGGATTATTGATTTCATGTGCGACGCCGGCCGCCAGTTGCCCAATCGATGCCATTTTTTCGGCATGCAACAACTGATTTTGCGCAGTTTCGAGCTTGCGATTGAGTTCGAGAAGCTCGCTATTGGAATACGTCAGCGCATCCATCATCCGCTGCTTCTCCCCCAGTTGATCCGCCAATTGCCGATTGCGCTGGCCGAGTTCATTGGACATGGTTTCCAGCGCATTCTCGATCAGGGCACGATCGTTTTCAAAGCTCGCATAGGCGGCGTCAACCACTGCGGTCAATCCAGGCAGGTCCGTGACAACATTATCGCGACAGAATTTCTTGAGCTGCCTGGCCAACAAGGGATGCATATCGCTATTTCTCGCTGAAAGTCGTCACCGTCATGGTTTGATTATGCAGCTCACAGCGAGTAAGCGCGCCATGTGGCGCAATTTCACCGTACGAATAGAAACCGGCAAGTACTGCTTGCGGTCCCAGCACATCGGCTACGCCTTCGGTTTCCTCCTCGACGCGTTGCTGCAAAACCAGCTTGCGTCCTACGCAACTGATCAGAATGGCCAACTCGGGCGCATGGCCGTCAAGCTGCACGCGATTGATTTCCGCTGCGTCGATGGCGCCATCCACCAACCGATTGAAGTTCGCCTTCATCAGCTGCACGTAACATCCGTTCGGCATATCGCCGGCGAATGTCATGCTTTGCTGCGCTTCGTCAACGCCGAGAATGGTGCGCACTACCGGTGTGCCCGAATCGGGAAGCCGCAATGCCAGCGGAAACAATAACCCGGACGAAGGCAATTCTTCCGCATGCGGCCCCAGATAGGTTTTGTACAGTTTCAATGCGGACTCGCCATCCAATTCAAAGAGAACGTTTCCTTCCGACTTCGTAATCAGCCGTTCCGGCCCGAATGCGTCCCAACCGCCAACCGAACCGTAGCCAATCCGAAGTCGGTCGCTATAGAAACCGAGCGCGACAATTTGATTGGCAACGGCGGGCGCATTCGCCAGCACCACCGTTTCGCGAAAATCGGCACCGTCGCCCGCCAGTCCGCCGGTCACATTCACACCCGCCGGAAGCGGCTCTCTCATGCCTTGCACCAACTCGCTGCCATTGACCCGCAAGCCGTCGGAAAATACCAGGATATGGCGCAGATTTTCTCCCAGCAGTTGCCGCGACAGCGCCGCGCCCGCATGAAGACTGTCCGCCGCCAGAGCGACATGCTCGATCACCATGCGAACACTCGTTGATTCGAAATGAACTGCGGTGAGAACAATGGCGTCGTCGTGGACTTCCGTACCGCAGATTTCACCCGCCGTACTGCATCCGGCGATCATGGCGTCGGGGCACGAACGTCTGAGCAATGTAAACAGTTCCGGTTGCTGCAGCAAGACGCGGCTGCCGAATACCAGCAGCAGTTGGGTATCGGCGGGCAGCGGGAGAGATGACATTCCGACAGCACTGTCGATTAAAATTTGAACGATGCGCATTTGACTGTCCCGTTAGGTAGTTTTCAGGGTGGGATGAATTCTGGGCCTTCAAAAAACTTCCAAAAATATGGACCGGCAAAAACCATCGTCGTCACTCAGTCTAGCAAAGCCAGCCCACGTTTAACAGCCACAAAAAAACAGTTTCGCGGCGCCAACCGATAATCTCGGCAATGGACTACCATAGGTCGTGCCAATGAGCTGTAACGGTACTGCATATAGTATATTGACGAGGTCAAAAAAGTTAATGCGACGGAACCCGCCAGAAGGACTTAGAATGCAATAATCTAGCGGTTCGAATGCCTACGGGAACGTTGCATAAATTGCGCGAACCTTCGTTATTTATCCGACATCGACGCTAAAGAGTGCGTGAGCGAACCAGGGACTCAAATGCTGGATCGGCGGGCCGGTCCTAAGACCGCGAAGGCTCGCCGCCTTTATAGGACTGAAAGTTTCATTTTATGAAATTCAAGATGGATTGGCTTCGGTTGCCGTTTTTCATATCGCTCGCGGCATCGCTCACGCTGATGCTGGGCCTGGCAACCACCGCCGGACTATTTGTCTGGGCCGCTCGTCTTGAATTTGCAAAGGAAGAGTTCGATTTTCAGCGCAGTGCCGACATTCAATTGGCGATCGTCAAGGAAGGATTGGATAACGCGGTCGACGAGCTCAAAAGGGTCAATCAGTTGTTCGCGGTAATCGATCCAGTCAGCCGAGAGCAGTTTCATGCGTTTATTCAGCCGTTTCTAGTCAACACGCCCCATTCCAAGGCTTTCAGCTTCGAGCGTCTGATTTCGGCGGCAGAGCGCCCCGCGTACGAGGCGGAAATGCGGCGGACTTTTCCGCATTTCATGGTGACCGAATTAATCGGCCGCAAGCCGGTTCACGCCGGCGCACGGGAAAATTATCGCGTGGTTGACTATCTCGAACCCCTCGATGGAAATGAGGTGGCATTTGGGTTGGACGCATCAACCATACCGAATCAGGACGATGCCACGCGCAGGGCGCGCGACACGGGGCTGCCGTCGGCAACCTCTTTATACAAAATTGGACAAGAACCCAACGTGTTTCAAGTGTTTTTCGTGGTTATGCCGGTTTATCGCCGCCATGTTGCGCTAGGCGACGCCGAATCCAGGCGTCGAGCGGTAGTGGGCTATACCGTTGCGAAATTTCACGTGGCCGATCTTGTGGAAAAGGTTCTGACCGCGGGGGGGGTTATCAATACTCCCGGCATCAACGTCAATGTGTTCGTCGGCAAGCGGCTCGATGATGCCTCGCTCGCATTTCGCCACAGTGGTGCGCCATTCCACGGCACGGCAGCTTTCTGGCTGCCGGCGTGGCTATTCGCCGATTCGACCGATAGCCGCTCTCAAACCTTCGATGTAGGCGGAAAATCCTGGCACATGGCCGTCTCAGCCATGTCCTCCGCACCCCAAGCGCTCGATCACATAGGCTCGCTGGTAGTGCTGATCGCGGGCCTATTGTTTAGCTCCTTAGCCGCGATGTACATGCAGAAAATGACGTCACGTTCACAACGCATCCAGCGCATGGTGGATGACCGCACCGCCGAATTACGATCTGCCAACGAGATGTTAACCCGGGACATCGATGCACGCGAGCGCGCCGAGCAAGCGCTGCGACTGCGCGACCGCGCTCTTGAGGCCAGCACGAATGCAGTGATTATTACCAGTGCGCAGCCGCCCGATTTTCGCGTCGAATATGTCAACCCTGCGTTCGAACGCATGACCGGCTATACAGCCGACGAAGTCATCGGGCGAAGTGTGGACGCGATGCATGGCGATGACGGTGACGGTGACGGTGACCAACCGGGTGTTGCAGAGCTTCAAGCTGCGGTTCGCGAGAAGCGCGAGGGGCATGTCACGTTGCGCGATTACCGCAAGGACGGCGCCATGTATTGGAGCGAAGTCTATCTCGCCCCGGTGAAGGCTTTATCCGGCGAGATCAGCCATTTCGTCACGATAAAACATGACATCACGGAAACGAAGCGCTATCAGGCCGAACTCGAATTCCATGCGAGCCGCGATGTGTTGACTGGATTGCCGAATCGCAACCTGTTGCGCGATCGCCTGAACCAGGCCATCTCCTATGGCGGCCGCTATGGTCATCCGATATGGGCGGTATTTGTGAATCTGGATCGCTTTACCTTGCTCAATAACACGCTTGGCCATCAAACCGGCGACGCCTTGCTCAAGACGATTGCCGCCCGACTGCAGTTGGCCGTGCGGGAATCGGATACGGTAGCGCGCATCGGCGGCGATGAATTCGTGCTGGTTTTACCTGAGCGCACCGACGAAAGACTGAAGACGGACGCGGTGCAACGGATCATGGAAGCCGTGGCGCAACCGCTTGCGGTCGAGGAGCGCGAATATTTCTTGACTTGCAGTGTCGGCGTGGCGATTTATCCAATCGATGGCGAGGATGCCGAAACACTGATCACGCATGCCAGTATCGCGATGCATCGTGTCAAGGAAAGCGGCGGCAACAATTTTCAGTTTTACACGCCAGCAATGAATGAGCAAGCTCAGGCGCGCTTGCGTATCGTCGCCGATTTGCGCAACGCACTCGAACGGCAAGAACTTGTGCTGCATTACCAGCCGCAAGTCGATTTGCGCACCGGCCGCATCGTCGGCATGGAAGCATTGATTCTCTGGAATCATCCGGAACTTGGGCTGCTTCCACCGTCTCGCTTCCTCGGATTGGCGGAGGAAACCGCGATGATCGTGCCGATCGGGGCTTGGTTGCTGCGCACCGCCTGCCGGCAAAATAAGACATGGCAAGATGCCGGTCTCGACAAGTTCCGAGTCGCCGTCAATCTGTCGGGCCGCCAGTTCGCGCATCCGGATCTGGCCCAGTCGATCGTGTCGGCGTTACAGGAAACCGGGCTTGAACCGTGCTATCTCGACATCGAATTGACCGAGAGCATGGTGATGACCGAGGTCGACCAAACAATGCAAGTGATGAGCAAGCTCAAATTGCTTGGCGTGCAGTTATCGATTGACGATTTCGGCACCGGCTATTCAAGCCTCGCTTATTTGAAGCGCTTGCCGATCGATGCGCTCAAGATCGATCGTTCGTTTGTGCGCAACATTGCAGTCGATGCAGGCGATGCCGCCATTGCCAAAGCGATTGTCTCGATGGCGCATACGATGGGCATCCGGGTAATCGCCGAGGGAGTGGAAACCGAACAACAGTGCGATTTCCTGCGGCAGCACATGTGCGACGAACTGCAGGGGTCTTTCTTTTCCGAGCCGCTCGCGGCAGTGAAAATTGAAGCCTTGTTGCGGCAAGGACGTTGTTTGCCGGAACACTTGCTGCGCTGGCAAGAACCGCTTCGGACCTTGCTGATCGTCGACGACGAGGTCAACATCGTGGCAGCGTTAAAACGCCTGCTGCGGCGCGACAGCTACCGGATTCTAACCGCAAATAGCGGACAGGAAGGGCTGGACATCCTGACCCAATATGAATATCAGGTCGACGTCATCGTTTCCGACCAGCGCATGCCCGGCATGAGCGGGGTCGAGTTCCTGCGCCGGGTCAAGACCCTGCATCCGGAGACGGTACGCATGGTGCTTTCCGGCTATACCGATCTGCAGGCGGTGACGGATGCGATCAACGAGGGCTCGATCTACAAATTCCTCACCAAGCCCTGGGACGACGGCATACTCCGTGCCAACATCGAGGAAGCCTTCCGCAACAAGGAAATGTCCGACGAAGTCCGCAAGCTGGCCGAGC
>PKWO01000519.1 GCA_003132085.1 Oxalobacteraceae bacterium
TCAATCAGTTCGCGATGAGTGCAAACGATAACTGGATTACGCTCGGTTGGGGCGCTTCGCTGCTGATTACTTTCAGCGTGCTGAGTCTCAACATACTTTCGCGTCTCCTGTCCACCCAAAAGGTACCGGGTTAAATATTTTCTATTCGATCGACATGACTAATCAAACACCTGCGAGCGCTGGTCAAAAAACAACCATTGAAATTTCCGGTTTGAATTTTTTCTACGGAAATTTTCAGGGTTTGAAGCATATCAACCTGCAGATTCATGAGAAAAAAGTTACCGCGTTTATCGGTCCGTCCGGATGCGGAAAGTCTACCTTGTTGCGCACGCTCAATCGCATGTACGACCTTTACCCCGGACAGCGCGCGGAAGGCAAGATCATGTTCAACGACCGCAATATCCTCGAACAGGGGCAAGATGTGAACATGTTGCGCGCCAAGGTTGGCATGGTGTTTCAAAAACCGANNTGGACGAGCGCGTCGAATGGGCGCTCAACAAGGCGGCGCTGTGGACCGAAGTGAAGGACAAATTGAACAAAAGCGGGCTCAGCCTGTCCGGCGGACAACAGCAGCGGCTATGCATCGCGCGTGCGGTTGCGGTCAAGCCGGATGTATTGCTGTTGGACGAGCCGACCTCGGCGCTCGATCCGATTTCAACCGCCAAGATTGAAGAACTGATCAGCGAATTGAAGGAAGATTATACGATCACCATCGTCACGCACAATATGCAGCAGGCTGCGCGCTGTTCGGATTACACTGCTTATATGTATCTCGGCGAGCTGGTGGAATTCGGCGAAACCGATCAGATTTTCATGAATCCGGACAAGAAGGAAACGCAAGACTACATCACTGGCCGGTTCGGCTAAACGGTGCGAGAATTTTTCCGCCGATTCGCAGTTGAAAACAACAGAACCAAACACCCTACTATAAAGTATCAAGGAGAAACCTGATGCCCGACGAGCATTCTTCTAAGCAATACGACCTGGATCTTGAAGGCATACGCTCCAAGGTCTTGCTGATGGGCGGCCTGGTCGAAAGTCAATTTGCCGATGCCGTGGCATGTTTTCGTTCCGGTAACGTCGAACAAGCCGAGCAAGTCATCAAGGCCGATGAAAACGTCAATCGTCTTGAGGTTACGCTGGACGATGCCTGCAGCCATTTGATCGTCAGGCGTCAACCGGCGGCAAACGATTTGCGCACCGTGATGGCGACCATCAAGGTGATCACCGATTTGGAGCGCATCGGCGACGAAGCCACCAAAATTGCGCGCGCAGCCAAGAATATCCAGGAACGCGGTGTTACCACCATCAATCATTTCGAGACGATACGGGTGATTGCCCAGAGCACCAGCGACATGCTGCACGATGCGTTGGATGCCTATGCCCGCCTGGATAAAGAGCAGGCGATCAAAATCATTTCGCACGACGAAGTGGTGGATCACGAGTTCCGCTCGATCATGCGCAATGTGATTACGTTCATGATGGAAGACCCGCGGACCATTTCCGCGGCACTCGATACGCTGTGGGTTGCCAAGGCAATTGAGCGAATTGGCGATCATTCCAAGAACATCGCTGAATACGTGGTCTATGTGGTTGAAGGCAAGGATATCCGTCACACCGGGTATGCCGCCTCAAAACAGGACACGCCAAGCTGATCGATATGACTGCCGATAAAACAACCATTCTTGTCGTCGAGGACGAACCGGCCATCGTTGAGTTGGTTTGTTTCACGCTGAAAGAAGCGGGATGGAACCCGATCGCGGTCCACAATGTAGCCGATGCTTGGGAGTTTATCCAGAGGCGTTCGCCACAGCTGATCTTGCTGGACTGGATGTTGCCGGACCAAACCGGTTTGCGTCTATTGTCGCGCATACGCGGTGACCGGCAGTTCAATGAACTGCCGGTCATCATGCTGACCGCGAAAAGCATGGAAGAAGATAAAATCGCCGGCCTGGACAATGGCGCCGACGACTATGTGACTAAACCGTTTTCCCCGCGTGAACTCACCGCGCGGATCAATGCGTTGCTGCGCCGCAAGAGCCCAGAGCATGCGCAGAGCCTGATGACAGCCGGCGAGGTAAAACTGGATCCTGTGAGTTGCAATGTCAGCATAAATGAACACAAGATTGACATTGGTCATGCAGAATTCAAGCTGTTGAAATTCTTTCTCGCCCATCCCGACCGGGTGTTTTCCAGAAGCCAACTGTTGGACAAAGTCTGGGGCGATCACGTCGTGATTGAAGAGCGTACAGTGGACGTACACGTGTTACGTTTGCGTAAAGCGTTGAAAGATGCGGAATACTTGATCAAAACGGTGCGTAGTGTAGGCTACATGCTATCTGAAAAATGAGGATATGCCGCGTCCTAAGCTTCGCCTTGTAAAGATATCACTATGAATCCGCAACTGCTGTTTTGGGTTCCTGCTACCGTGCGCATGTCACTATTGCTGCTGGGGGCAGGGATTCTGTGGTTTTTCTTCGGTCCTACGATAGGGTTGGGTGTCGGCTTGGCCAGCGTTTGCCTGATGGTGTTTATTCAGTTGCATTATTTATATCGTTTGTCAGGCTGGCTGGATAATCCGGATAGCGAAAAATTGCCCGACGGCTGGGGTGCTTGGACCGATATCTTTTCCCGATTGTATCGCTTGCGCCGCCATGACGAAAAGAACCGTACTGAATTGACGGAATGGCTGGCCCGATTCCGGCAGGCGATGAGCTTGCTTCCGGATGGTGTTGTGATCATGGACGACGTATTGTTCCTGGAGTGGTGTAATCCTGCTGCCGAGAAGCATCTTGGGCTGAAAAATAGCCGTGACAAGGGAATGCGGGTAACCAACCTGATCCGCAATCCAGATTTTATGGACTATATTATTCTCGGGCGTTACGAACAGCCGTTGACGCTGAGCTTGAGGGAGCGCAAGTTGATCGTGCAGATCATTCCCTTCGAAAACCGGCGTCAAATTTTGGTTACCCATGATGTAACCGAGTCCGAGAGAATCGAGATGATGCGGCGCGATTTCATTGCCAACGCGTCACATGAATTGCGTACGCCGCTGACAGTGATCAACGGTTTTCTGGAAATTGCTTCATCACAGGCCAATCTTGATCCGCAAACGCGGGCCGCGCATCTAAAACTCATGACCGAGCAAGGACACCGCATGCAGAATCTGGTCGAGGATATGCTGACGCTGACGCGGCTTGAGTCGATCGATTACCCTTTGCGTCCGGAGCGCGTGGTCATCAATAACCTGCTCGAACAGATCGTGGAAGAGGCGAAAGCGCTGTCGGCTGGACGGCATACGATCACGATTGCGGCAGATGGACCTGACGTTAGGGGAAGCACCGAGGAATTGCGCAGCACTTTCAGCAACCTGGTATCGAATGCGGTGCGTTATACACCGGAAGGCGGCCAGATCAAGTTGTCGTGGAAGATGAGCAAAACCGGGCCCCAATTCGCCGTACAGGATAACGGTATCGGAATATCGGCAGAACATATCACGCGTCTGACCGAGCGCTTTTATCGGGTCGACAAGAGCCGCTCCCGGGAGACCCAAGGCACTGGGCTTGGCTTGGCGATCGTCAAACATGTGCTGCTTCGTCATGATGCGATTCTTTCCATTGAATCGAAGCCGGAGCACGGCAGCACTTTCATTGTGACCTTCCCGAAGACTGCAGCGGTGACGGACGGAATCGAATATTCAGGCGAGCGTGCGGCGGTCGGTTGATGATCGACACTCCCCGCGAAAGAATCTCAACGCCATCGTCCTGGCTGCGTCGCCGGGCCGGCATATCGCATTGAATACAGTACATAGGCTAAAATTACGCTGCTTCCCCGCGTTTTAGGCGCTTCACCTTCCTTTTGACTGTCCGCTCATGTCGTTAATCCGGTATTTATTCGTTGCGCTGATTTCAGCAAGCTTGTTGTTGATCGGCTGCACTACCTCCGCTCCTGTTACCTCCCCAGTTGTTGCCGCGTCCTCGGTTCAGCCCAAGTTACCCAGAAAGATAAAAATCGGCTTGGTGCTGGGCGGCGGCGCTGCACGCGGGTTCGCCCATATCGGTGTCATCAAGGCGCTGGAAGCGCAAGGAATAGTTCCTGACATTGTCGTGGGAACCAGCGCAGGTAGCCTGGTCGGCGCGCTGTATGCGGCCGGCAATAATGGGTTTGCATTGCATAAGCTCGCTTTGGAGATGGACGAGGCCGCGATTTCCGACTGGTCGGTGCCGCTTTTTGCCAAGGCAAGCGGTATGTTCAAGGGCGAAGCCCTACAAAATTATGTCAATCGGACTGTCAATAACCTGCCATTGGAAAAAATGAAAATTCCGTTTGGTGCGGTTGCAACCGACTTGCATAGCGGTTTGCCGGTTCTCTTTCAACGAGGCAATACGGGCTTGGCCGTGCGCGCGTCATCGGCAGTGCCAGGTCTTTTTCAGCCGGTGGTGATCGGCGCGCACACTTATGTCGACGGCGGCTTGGTAGCGCCGGTTCCGGTTAGTTTTGCGCGGCAGATGGGTGCGGATTTCGTGATTGCCGTCAATATTTCCGCACAGCCCGATGTTCAGGCTGCAGACAGTTCATTGGAGGTGCTGTTGCAAACCTTTGCCATTATGGGGCACAGCATCAATCGCTATGAATTGAAAGGTGCGGATATTGTTATTCAACCAAGTTTGGGTGCAATGAAAGGTAGCGACTTCAATGGCAGGAACGTTGCCGTACTGGCCGGAGAACAGGCGACTTCTAATATGATGGCGGAGATTAAGCGGAAATTGGAGGCAATGCGGGCACAATGACAATCCCGTAGACGCTCCCGTTAAATTACTGGGCGTCTTTCGGCGCGCTGGGTTCAGCAATTCGGCGGGCACCGTTAAAGCGTCTTTTCCAGTAGTTCAGATCCATGCTTTCTATTCTTACGTCACCGCCGGGCGATGGTGAATGGATAAATTTGTTGCCCCCGAGATAAATGCCAACATGCGAAAAACCGCGCTTGAGCGTATTGTAAAAAACAAGGTCACCTGGCCGTAAGTCGTGCGGGTCGATTCGTTGGCCAACGTGACTGATCTCCGCGGAAGTGCGCGGCAAATTCGTGCCCCACGCTTCCTTATATACGTAGCGTACCAAACCACTGCAATCGAGGCCGTTTTCAGGCGTGGTTCCGCCATATTTGTAGTGGATGCCCAGCATGCCTACTGCCTGCAGTACCAACTGTGACGCCTCGGTAGTGAAGTCTGCTAGCTTGGTAAGTGCCGACGAGACAGATATTTGTTCTGGAGGCAGCTCTTCTGCCCATGCACATTCTTGCAAACCGGCAAAAGCTATTCCAGCGAAAAAAAGTGAACAAATCAGGCGGAATCGTTGAAATGTTGTCATTGTAGCAATTCGTTGTCGGCATAATCTGTGCAATGTAAGTCAATTAGGTAATGGCTGTCAAAATTTATTGCATGGAGGTATGCTAAGGGTTAGTCGGATTGGGGGGAATAGTGGCAAAAATTGCAATTCAGAAGCGTGGTTCCCGCAGGTAGGCGAGATTTCAAACGATGAAGCAAGTGCAGGTTTATGGATGTTGACAACGATAAAGATGAATCCTATTGAAATTCCCATTAAGCCGCGCGTTCTCATCGCGGATGACTCACGTATCGTACGCGCGACCCTGATCAAGCACATTGAAGGCCTGTTCGAATTCCGCGAGGCGCTGGATGGCGAGCAGGCGTGGGAGACGTTACTGATAGACCCGAATATCCGGGTCGTGATAACCGATTTGACTATGCCAAAGCTGGACGGCTATGGTCTCTTGCAGCGCATTCGCGCATCGAAAATCAGCCGCATACGCAATATTCCGGTGATGGTGGTATCCGGCAGCTTCCAGCAGGAAGAACGCGAGCGAGCCAAGGCGGCGGGCGCGACCGACCTGATTATCAAAGGTATCGAAACTGCACAATTGTTATCTCGCCTGGAAATTCTGTCAAAGCTGGTCGATACCCAGCGTGAATTTGAACGCAGTCTAGAGACGTTGTTCCGGCAAGGAGGGGGCGATTCGGCCGTTGCGCTGTCGTCACCCGAACAGTTGATGTCCGAAGCTCAGCTTATGCTGGATAGCGCGGTAAAAAGTCATAAGAATTTCGTCTTATTGACTGTAGGCGTGGGCTTGAAGCACGCTGGATTGGACGGCAGCCCGGCGTTGCCGCCGCCTAACGTGGTCAACGCGATCGGCCAATTATTGCAGCGCACGATCCGGCAGACCGACTGCATGGCGCATACCGGGGACGCCGAATTTACGTTGGTAACCGGCAGCATACATTCCGATGCGGTGCGTAACTTTGGACAACGCGTCTGTCACGCGGTTGCCCATGCCGATTTGATCAAGGATGATCGAATTGCATTTGTTGCCAGTTGCGGCTTGGCGGCGTGGCCCGAATCTGCGGCAGCGGCCGCCGGTGCACCGCCGACACTAGCCGATTTGCGCGCGACGGCCCTTCGTCGTGCGATGCTGGGGATGGATTATGCGTTGTCCGGTGTAGTCGGAGCGGACGAGGAGGAAGCGCTCAAACTGGGAAATATGTTCGGCACGTTGCCTGCATCGACTTTGGCCGCTGCAGAACCAGTTTGCCGCAGCAGTGAAGCGGTGCCGGATGTCGCAACGTTGCTGCAATGGCTGAAGGAGGGCAAACGTGATCAGGTACTCAAGCACCTTGGCAGGCTGTCGGTCGAATTGAAACCGTTGGTCGACTTGATGCTGGAACAGGACACGCAATGACCGATCTTGGTTGGTGAGCGTGAGCGCGAGGCCAGAGAATAAAATATCGATTGAATGCGAGAGTTCCGGACGTCTGTCGTACAATTCTGTCTTCATTGATAAGGAACCATGATGCAATCTAAACAAGTTTTAACGCTCGACGATCTCAAAAAAATTGCGGCCGCTGCGGAAGCGGAAGCGAAGGCGAACAATTGGGCAGTGACGATTTCGATCGTTGACGATGGCGGACATTTGCTTTGGTTGCAACGATTGGACGGGGCGGCGCCGATTTCCGCCAAGATTGCTCCCGCCAAAGCCAAGACAGCTGCGCTTGGGCGTCGCGAATCGAAAATTTATGAAGATATGATCAACAACGGCCGCTTTTCTTTCATTACGGCGCCGGATATGGACGGCATGCTCGAAGGCGGCGTTCCTATTATCGTCGATGGGCAGTGCGTTGGTGCGGTGGGTATCTCGGGCGTCAAATCCGCTGAAGATGTGCAGATCGCCAAGGCTGGGATTGCCGCGCTACACTAATTTAACCGTTAGTATCCGGAAGTTGATCCGAAGGAGTGGTGTTCAGTACCGTTTGATCTAATCAGACAGTCGTGTTGCTGCGGAGGGTAGTTTTGCGCTATAATTGATTGGTTTAGCCAATTTTACTCCGCCGTAGCGCATACCACCTTCCATATCGTCCCATAAAGACCATCGCCATGCCCAAAGTGCACGCTGCGCGGGTTTAGTAACGGTCGCTTTGGCACGGTGCCGCGGCGGTAACAACATCAGGAGTTACCCCTTGCCGCCATTTCTTTCTGGCCATACCGTTCCAGCCATTCTAGCGCTAGCAGACGGGTCCGTTTTTCAAGGTTTTTCGATTGGCGCACTTGGTCATACGACCGGCGAAGTGGTGTTCAACACCGCGATGACCGGTTATCAGGAAATTCTGACCGATCCCAGTTACAGCCATCAAATTGTTACGCTGACTTATCCGCATATCGGCAATACCGGCGTCAATCGTGAAGATGTCGAGTCTGCCAAAGTCCATGCCGCTGGCTTGATCATCAAGGATTTGTCCTTGATGGTGTCCAACTTTCGTTCCACCGAAACGCTGGCGGATTACCTCCAGACCGAAAATATAGTTGCCATTGCCGGAATCGATACCCGTAAATTGACCCGTATCCTGCGTGAAAAGGGGGCGCAAAGCGGCGCGATCGTGGCCGGCGCGGATTGTTCGGCAGAATACGCACACCGCCTGGCGCGCGCTTTTCCAGGTCTGGCTGGGATGGATCTTGCCAAAATTGTGTCAACCAAGGAAATGTACCGCTGGACTGAAACCGAATGGAAATTGGGGCAGGGCTATGGTCAGCAGGCCAGCGCGAAATTCCATGTGGTCGCTTTTGACTTTGGCGTCAAATACAATATCTTGCGCATGCTGGCCGAGCGCGGTTGCAAGGTAACCGTGTTGCCGGCGCAGTCGTCTGCGGCCGATGCGCTGGCATTGAATCCCGATGGTATCTTCCTGTCGAATGGGCCAGGCGACCCCGAGCCCTGCGACTACGCGATTGCCGCCACTAAAGAATTGATTGAGCGCGGCATCCCGACTTTCGGCATTTGTCTCGGGCACCAGATCATGGCGCTGGCTTCCGGCGCGAAGACGCTGAAGATGAAGTTCGGTCATCACGGTGCGAATCATCCGGTGCAGGACCTCGATACCAAACAAGTGTTGATTACGTCCCAAAATCACGGCTTTGCGGTGGATGCCGCAACCTTGCCGGCCAATTGCCGGGTCACGCACGTCTCCTTGTTCGACGGTTCGCTGCAAGGTTTTGCCCGTACCGACAAGCCCGCGTTTTGCTTCCAAGGACATCCGGAAGCATCACCCGGCCCGCACGACATCGCCCCCCTGTTTGATCGCTTTATTAGCCTGATGAATCGGGCGATGATGGAGAACCAGAAAAATGCCTAAGCGTACCGACCTAAAAAGTATCCTGATCATCGGCGCCGGCCCGATCGTCATCGGCCAGGC
>PKWO01000408.1 GCA_003132085.1 Oxalobacteraceae bacterium
AAGTCCGGCAGCGCTACCGATCCTACTATTCTGGCTGGGTATTACCAAGGCGCGCTGGTATGCGTCGACGCTAACAACAACGGCAAGTGCGATGCCGGCGAAAATCCGGTCACGACCGACAGCAAGGGCGCTTTCACATTGCAGGTCTCCAGCGCATCGGCGATTATTGCCGATATCGGAACCAGCGCCACCAACACGGCGACCGGCGCAAAGCTTAGCACCCGCATGGTATTGCGCGCTTCCGTGGATCAGGTGAACGATCAGACCGGCGCGGTTGTCGTCAGCCCGCTATCTTCCGAAGTGGCGCGCCTGACCGAAGCCAACGGCAGCACCTATGCCGCCGAGAAAGCGAATCTGGCGGCACGCGTGGGCGTAGCGGCAACGGCTATCCTGAGCGATGTCAACACCGCGGCCGGCGCCGCGCAAACGGCCATGTTGAGCGAATCGAACGCGCTCGGCAATCGTTTTGCGTATGCGACCACCAAACTCGACCGCGGCGATTTGTATCCCGATGCGTTGGCAGTGCCGGGCGGCGATCCGCGTCTTAAAGGCCTTGCCAATGTAACCGCCGCAACCGCCACCGTTGCCGACACGCGCACCGCGATCACGTTCCTGCAGTCGCAGCAAGCCGCGTTCAATGTCGAAGGCATTCCGCGCTATGACAGCATCTTTATCGTCATGCTGGAAAACAAGGCGACTTCGTCGATCCTGAATTCGCCGTTCGCGCCCAAAATCAATGGTTATCTGAAAGCCGGCAACCAGTTGACCAGCTACTATGCAACCGGCAATCCAAGCGAACCGAACTACACGGCGCTGGGCGGCGCAGACGACTTCGGCATCTCCGACGACAGCCAATGGAACTGCGACGCCACTGGCGCGAATGCGGTGCAAGACTTGCCCGAACCGACCAATACCCAGCCCGGCCTGGCCAGTTCGCCGTTCGCCGCGACTTGCACGCAGACTGCCGCGATCAACCACAACATCATCGGCAAGCCGAACCTGTTTAATGCGCTCACCGCTGCCGGCCTGACCTGGAGAACGTATAGCGAATCGATGAATCCAGGCCAGGACTTCCGCACAGACAGCGTGGCCGACGCCGCCGTTGTCGCGCAAGACAATGTCTACGCGCCAGGCACCGCGGGTGGAAACACTGCCGCCATCGGCAATGCAAACCTGACCCTGCCGCTGCCGGCCCAGTTGTACAGAACCAAACATCACCCCGGCATGGCATATCAGAACGTGCGTAGCGCGCCGGAGTTCAAGTATAGCAATCGCACGGTGGGCGGCGGCCAATGGGATGCCGTGCTGAAAAACAGCTTGGCGTACGCGATCCCGGCCGGCTACAACATTGACCAACTGGGCACGGACCTGGCGAGCGGCAATATCGGCGCGCTGAATTTCGTGATGCCGGACCAATGCGACGACATGCATGGAATCACCGTCAAAGGCACGGTCGGCAGCGATCCAACCCTGGTCACGGCCAGCGACTGCAGCAGCGTGGCCAATAACGTAGCGGTTGCCACCGGCGGTGCGATCATTACGCGCGGCGACAACTACGTCGACAATCTGGTCAAGAAGATCCAGGCATCCGCACTCTGGCAAAATCCGCAAAAACGTATCGCCATCGTGTTGATGTTCGACGAAGGCAACGCGACTAGCGGCTTCAACTCTTGCTGCGGCTGGAATCCGGGCAATAGCACGGTGGCAAATCCATTGAAGCAAAACGCCGACGGCACCTGGTCGCCGGACAGCTCGATCAACAACTACACCAAGGGCAATCGCGGTCACGGGGAAAGTATTTACGGCATCCTGACCAATCAGGCCACTGCACCCAAGGGAATTGCCGACAGCGACGCGTATAGCCATTTTTCCTTCGTCCGTACGCTGCAGGATATGTTTCAGTTGGCGGACCCGGCGGTTGACGCTTCCTACATGAATCGCTCCAAGTACACGGAGAAATTCGTTGCGGCCAATATTCTGAATTTGCCGGAATACGCGGGCAGCGCCGATACGCACTTCGATTCAGTGCGCCCGATCAATCACGCGTTCGTGGCTCCCGCCACTTACACGCAGAAGCAATCGGCGGACGTGACGGTAGCTGCGCAAGCCGGCCCGGATGCTTCGCAGGTGAATGTCTGGTCGCTCAAGAAATAACCGGCATGCCCCGGCGTTATTGCCGGGGCATCGCTTGGATCGATATCGATGCTGTTAATAAAGGCGAATCAAGCGGTTTTTGGTTTCGCCTTTTTGTCTATTTTGAAGTGAGTATCACTTGATTCAACCAAGCATCTTCAACCGCATCGGTCTTGCGGTGCTGGCCGGCGGCATGACGCTGGCCCTGTCTGCCTGTAGCGGCGGCCGGACTGCATCAACCGCACCAACCGCACCAACCACATCAACGGGCGCGGCGGCAACGACGCCTGCGGTGCCTGCGGTCAGCCTGAGCCTGGCGGCGCAAGTGGGACAGAAATTGTTTTTCGACCAATCGTTGTCCGGCTCCGGAAAAATGTCGTGCGCTACCTGCCACGACCCGAAATTTGCGTACGGTCCGCCGAACGGTTTGGCGGTGCAACTGGGCGGACCGAATCTCGCCACAGCCGGTTTCAGAGCCGCGCCGTCGCTGCGTTACAAGGAATACACACCCGCCTATGCCGATCTGCTGGACAACCCGGACGGCATCAGCGCCCCCGGTCCGGGCGGCGGGTTCACCTGGGACGGCCGGGCCGACACGCTGGCCGCGCAGGCGAAAATCCCGCTGCTGGACGTGCATGAAATGGCCAACGCCGGCAGTGCCGACGTGGTCGCAAAAATTCAGGCGGCCGCTTATGCGGCGCTGTTCCAGCAAGCATTCGGCAGCAACGTCTTCGCCGATAGCGTTGCGGCATTCACCCATGCTGCCGAGGCGTTACAAGCGTTTCAACTTGAAGACCCCAGTTTTCACCCATACAGCAGCAAATTCGACCTGTACGCCGGCAATAAAATCGGCGGCACGCTGACACCCGCCGAAACCCGCGGCATGGCGGTGTTTACCTCGACCAAGACCGGCAACTGCGCCTCCTGCCATTTTCAAGGCGCCGGCCTCAACGGCAGCTCGGCCTTGTTCACCGATTTTTCCTATGAAGCGATCGGCGTGCCGCGCAATCCGGCGATCCCCGCCAACAATGACCCCGCATACACCGACATGGGCGTGTGCGGCCCGCTCAGGACCGACCACCTGCCGAGCCCCGCCGGCGCCGCGAACCGGTTCTGCGGCATGTTCAAGACGCCGACGTTGCGCAATGTCGCGAGCCGTCAAACATTCTTTCACAACGGCGTGATGCATTCGCTGGAGCAAGTGATCCGGTTTTACAACACGCGCGATACAAACCCGGAAATCTGGTATCCAACGGCAGGCGGCGTTGCCAAAGCGGCCAACGATGCGGCCTTCCCCGCCTACGGCTTGATCACCACGCAATATGCAGGCGGAACGGTGCAAAAATACAACGATTTTCCGGCAGCGTATCGCACCAACGTCGACTCGCAACTGCCGCTTGACGGCCGCGCGGCGGGCAGCGCGCCGCCAATGTCGGAACAAAATATTGCGGACCTGATTTGCTTTTTGGGCACGTTGACAGACGGCTATGTTCCGCCGCAAACGGCGCCCGTATCGGCTTCCTGCGTTAATTAGTTGTTCCCTAATTTTTCAATTTTGATGGATCATCATGAATAAATGTCTTATCGGTATAGTGTGCATTCTGGTCTGTGCTGCCTGCAGCAAAAAACCGGACGCGAACCTGGAAAACCTGACGGTAGGCATGAACGCCTATTTGTCGAAAAAGGGCGATCTGTGCCTGGGAAAAACCACGTGGCCGATCAACGTGACGCAGCNNGGATGCCGGCAGCAGAAACGCCGTGCAAATGCCGGTGCTGGAAAAAGTCGGGCTGGTCAAGTCTTCGGTGGCGATGGTGGATCTCAAAGATCCTGAGGCCGGCACCAGCACCGCCGTCAAGGTTACGCGCTACGATCTGACCGAGGACGGCAAAAAATATTATCTGACCAAGGAGACGCGCGGGCTAGCCTCCGACGGCGCCGGCAAAGGCCCTCAAGGCGATTTCTGCGCGGCCAAGCTTACTCTGGACAAGATAGTCGGCTGGGAAGAACGCAAAGCCGATTCCGGCCGCCGGGAAACCCTCGTCACCTANNACAAGGTCGACGCCGCTCCGTGGGCACGGGATGCCGAGGTGCAAAAAGTATTGCCGATGGTTGCCCGCATCGTGCGCGGCGCGGGAGTCGAACAGTTGACGGAGTCCTTCCGCATGAGCGACCAGGGCTGGGTCGCGGTGGACTTGTAATGCGCGCGGGCGGGCGAATTCAAATTCATCGCGCCGATATCCGATGAGCACGATCATTCATTTTTCGCCTGCATTAAGCGCCTGGATCGTGCACAACCTGAATCAGGGTTGCCCGCCTGCCGCGCTGATCCAGGCGATGC